>CAZJDP010000040.1:0-5530 GCA_964544805.1 uncultured Candidatus Saccharibacteria bacterium | reverse complement strand
CAAGCTATTAGAACTGCAACTTTAAGCGGAAACTTTTATGCCGTTACCGGTGGTGATGGCCGTGGGGTTATAGTTGAAAAAGTATTAGATTTAATTGTCGAACTAATGCCTAGCCCTAAAGATAGAGGCAGCTCATGGGGCACGCATCCAAAAACAGATGAAGAAATTGAAAGAAAGCCAGAAGTAAGCGAGCCCTTTGCCGCTCTTGCTTTTAAAATTGCTACCGACCCATTTGTTGGAAAATTAGCCTACTTTAGGGTTTATTCTGGAAAAATTGAATCTGGTTCATATATTTTAAACAGCTCTACAGGCGAAAAAGAAAGAATCGGCCGCATTGTTCGTATGCAAGCCGATAAAAGAGAAGATGTACCTGTAGTAGAGGCCGGTGACATTGCCGCAATTGTTGGCTTAAAGGGAACTACAACCGGTAATACTCTTTGCGATCAAGCCCATCCAATTATTTTAGAAAGTATTTCCTTCCCAGAGCCTCCAGTAAGCATTGCTATCGAACCAGCCACTAAAGCCGATCAAGAAAAAATGAGCTTGGCATTGCAAAGACTTGCTGAAGAAGATCCAACTTTTAGGGTTAAGGTAGATCACGAAACAGGTCAAACAATTATCAGCGGCATGGGCGAGCTGCATCTGGAAATTATTGTCGATAGAATGAAACGAGAATTTAATGTCGAAGCTAATATTGGCGCTCCTCAGGTTGCCTACCGGGAAACTATTCGTAAAGACGGTGTCGAAATACAAGGCAAATTTGTCCGACAATCTGGCGGCCGCGGTCAGTACGGAGATGTCTGGCTAAGGCTTAGCCAGAACGAAGCCGGCAAGGGCTTTGAATTTATCAACAGCATTAAAGGTGGCGTGGTCCCTAATGAATATATACCTGCAGTTCGTAACGGTATTGAAGAAGCTATGAATAACGGTGTTCTAGCGGGCTATCCAGTTGTCGACATAAAAGCCGAACTATATTTTGGTAGCTATCATGATGTTGACTCCAGCGAAATGGCCTTTAAGATAGCCGGCTCTATGGCTCTGCAAGATGGTGTCAGGGCTGCAAACCCTGTGCTGCTTGAACCAATTATGAAGGTTGTTGTGGTCACTCCAGAAGAATTTATGGGTGATGTCATTGGCGATCTTAACAGTAAAAGAGGCCGTATTGAAAGCATGGAAGACCTTCCAAGCAGCATTAAAGAAATAACAGCTTTTGTGCCCTTGGGTGAAATGTTCGGCTATACAACCAACCTTAGGTCTATGACAAAAGGCCGGGCAAGCTCAAGCATGGAACTTGACCATTATGCCGATGTGCCTGGCCATGTTGCCGAAGCTATTATCGCTAAAAATGGCAAGGGATAATTAGTTCGCTAAAAACCTTTGCAAACAATATAAAATTTTTGGTACAATATACCGGTACGCGCGTTTTTGGGTATTGCTCAAGTGGGCGCAAAATGCTTTAAAGCGCTAACAATTAATAATAATTAAGGAGATAAATAAGAAATGGCAGATTTCGATCGAAGCAAGCCTCATGTGAATGTCGGTACTATGGGTCATGTTGACCACGGAAAGACTTCACTAACTGCTGCTATTACAATGACTCTCGCTGAAAGACTACCTAGCGATGTCAATAAACCAGTTAACTACGACCAAATTGATAATGCACCTGAAGAAAAGCAAAGGGGTATCACCATTGCTACTTCTCACCAAGAGTATGAAAGTGAAAAAAGACACTATGCTCATGTTGATATGCCAGGTCACGCCGACTACATTAAAAACATGATTACTGGTGCTGCCCAGATTGACGGTGCTATTTTGGTAGTATCTGCAGCTGACGGCCCTATGCCTCAAACTAGGGAGCATGTGCTTCTAGCTAAGCAGGTTGGCGTGCCAAAAATTTTGGTTTACCTAAACAAGATGGACCTTGCAGATCCAGAATTAGTCGAACTAGTCGAAATGGATGTTCGTGAACTTCTAGCTAAATACGAATTTGACGAAAATGCACCTATCATTAAAGGTTCTGCCACAAAAGCAATTGAAGGTGATAAAGAAGCAAGAGATTCTATTATGGAACTTATTGCTGCTATGGACGACTACATTCCAGAGCCAAAAAGAGATCTAGACAAGCCTTTCTTAATGCCTGTTGAAGATGTTTTCTCAATTAAAGGTCGTGGAACTGTTGCAACCGGCCGTGTTGAACAAGGTATTGTCAAGGTTAACGACGAAATTGAAATAGTTGGCATTAGGCCAACTACCAAAAGTGTCGTTACTGGTGTCGAAATGTTCAAGAAAAATCTTGACCAAGGCCAAGCCGGCGATAATGTTGGCGTTCTGCTAAGAGGTGTTGAAAGAGATGATATTGAAAGAGGCCAGGTACTTTGTAAGCCAGGTTCAATTACTCCTCATACAGAATTCGATGCTGAGGTTTATATTTTAACCAAAGAAGAAGGCGGTCGACACACTCCATTCTTTAAGGGCTACAAGCCACAGTTCTACTTTAGAACTACTGATGTTACAGGTGAAGTTGAACTGCCTGCTGACAAAGAAATGGTTATGCCAGGTGACACAATCACCTTTAAGGTTAAGTTGCTTGCCCCAATTGCTATGGAACAAGGCCTAAGGTTCGCTATTCGTGAAGGCGGCCGAACTGTTGGTGCCGGTGTTGTTACCAAAATAGAAAAATAGATTTTATTCTATAAAAATAAAAGAGCTCCAAGTTATAGGGAGCTCTTTTAATATTGAAAATATATAAGTAATATGTTCTAATTAAGGCATGGACTGGGAAAACAACTGGGAAAAAATATCTCCAATTTCACCGCTTATAGACACAAGACTGCTCAATGCCAGTGAGTTTATTGATTCACAGACTAATAAAAAAATGATTGTTGTTGAAAGAGGCCAATACGATAGCGAGCTAAGGGCATATGAAGAACTTAAAAGACGGGGCTTTCCCTTGTTCGATAAAGATTACGACCAAGATACAATTACATATTACATACCGCCAGGAACTGAAACCATAAAGTCATATATCCCGAAAATAATAGAAAATATAGAAAAAGAATACGCACCTAATGGCAGCTCAGAATTGTTTTTACCATTCTACGAACTGGGCAAGCTATTACGCCATATGTCAGACTACGGTGTTAAGTTTCAAAGAGGCAGCAACATTTTAGAAAAAATTGCTATTTCGCCAGACTATAGTGGCCGCTACGGGCTTCAAAACTTTTTGATTCCACCGCTTAATGTATCGTTCGGGCCAAAAAATTTTACCGACCTTGATAACTGTTTTAGCGAGCTCAGGGGCTTAAGGCTTAGAAGAGTAGATCACGATTATTTAGTTAATAGTTTAATGTCTGGTTTTATGGATCAATATGGGCAAGCTAGCTCTGAATAATGCATTAAGCAATTTAGGGGCAGAGGTTAAGCCGCTACCAGACTACAGCTCCCAAGTTCGTCATGATATTGAATATCAGAGGATTCAACAACTGCCTAACGGGTTATATGTACCAAAAAGTTCATATTTGTACCAACATTCCAATCTTGCCAGCGAACTTTATTTTGATGATCGCCCTGGTTTAGCAATAGGTAGGCAAGAGTCACGGCACGGAGTAATGTTCGGCAAGCTGGGCAGTCTAGCGGTTGAAAATTTTGTCGAAATAGTTGCAGTAAAACCGTCCGATAAACCCGAGCAAATTCTAGGCGAATTAGCCATATTGCAGTACTTGCAAGACAAAACATCATTTCCAACCTTTCGTCCAGTTGCCTACTTATCGAATGAACAAGAAAGCTATTTATTCACAGAATTTAACCCGGATATTCATGTCTTAGGCATGTTTGACTGGCGCCATGCCAGTGAACTGCAGAAAAAAGCCATAATTAAAGAAGTATCTAACGGCCTTGGCAGGCTGCATGCCAATTTTCTTTACCATGGTGATGCACTTGTTAGAAATTTGGCGCTTAATAGCCGCAACAAGTTTTTTATTGTAGATCCAGAATTAATGGTGTCTGGTAAAGATATTGCTAATATCATTTATCAGTCAGGCTTAAAATCACATCAAAAAGAACTATTAATTGGCCAATTATCTAGACCAATGTCAGCTGATATTACTTCTTTCTACAATTCTCTTCTAGCAAGAGCATATAAACAAAGTCAAATAAAAACCAGCCAGCAAATTTTAGAATTTTTAACGACAAACATACTGCCGAGCTACAAAGAGGGTTTAGCTAGTGGCTCCGATATAAAAAACAATAGCCTGGTTAATGAACTATACGAAATTATAGAAAAATCGTTCAGGCAAAGAGCTGAACAAGAAATACTATAATAATATTTTGGCTTTTTTCTCGGCGGCCAATATACCCGCTATAGATGCTATTAATAAGAAAAGAAAGTTTGCACTCGGGAACAGTTGCAGGGCAATTGTCGTTAAAGTGCTGCCGACAAAAATCATAGGAAAAATTAAACCGCCCTGGTAGCCCATATGTTTGGACCAGCCTATGGCAATTAACTTGGTAATCCATATCCACACTAGGCCCGCGATGCCCAGAGCAGGGGCCTGCTCAATTAATGGTTTAATTGATTCATTGCCAGTAAATTGAATAAGCGGTCCGCCAATTAAGTAAATTAATCCCAGGCCAAGCGTGGTAATTAATGCCGCCTTAAATACCGATTCTTTTTGTATTGTCTGGTTGGCTTTATTAAAAATATTAGAAATTTGTTTTAAAAGCAAGGTCGATAAATAGCCGGCGGCTAACAGGGCAATTGCCAGTAAACCATCTTCAATTTTTATGGCCAAGCCACTGCCTGGCAGCCGAAAATAATTAGCAGTTTCAGGTTCAATAATGTTAAGTGTTATTACGGCTGTCCCCGATGCAATGATTGCAATTAATACTAAAGCAGGCGTAATTTTTGCACCGGCTACTTTTTTAACCAGCAGTAAACTTAACAGGCCAATAATGAAAGAGTGAAAAAATGAGGCAAACAAAGCCATAATTGCTGCGGCACTTACTATTTTGGCTGAATTCTGTTCGCTGGCAATAAACTTCTTACCAACTAAGGCGCCCGCAGTTAAACAGGCTGGAACTAATATTGCTTCGGGGCCGAGAGACGCTCCGGCTACTAAAGAGAAAAAGCCAACTAATAAAATTATAAAAAAAGACTTTACGCTTGCCTTGGCGGCACCTTCTCCTAGGCCATGGTTTTCTTGCTGGCTTTGTTTAGGCATTAATTTGTGCTTTAAGTAAAAGAATATTAAACCAAAAACAACAGCCGTCGGCATGACCATATATCTTTTATCATCTGTATTAAGTAAATCAGTCCATAAAAAATTTATAGAATGGTGCACCGCAAACTCAAAGCCGTAATAAGTTAAGGCCACGGCAATGCCGATAATAAAACAAGATAAAATAATTTTTAATTTGGCTTTTGACATATCTTAACTTGATTATAGCATTCTGCGTGCAGCTATTTGTTATTTTTATTAAAAAATGATATATTAGCGGTTGTAATATAAACCCGTGATGACTAAAAGTCACT
>CAZJDP010000039.1:0-5692 GCA_964544805.1 uncultured Candidatus Saccharibacteria bacterium | reverse complement strand
GAAAAAACAGTTGTTTTAAATGCAGATGACAACAGGGTAAGGCCAATGAAAAATGTTGCAAAATGTCAAACTAGCTACTTTGGGGTAAGTAGTAGTCTAAGTTCGATATTTGTGAACGATGAAAACCTACATACGGCCTCAAGGCAGAGCAGAGATATTGCGGTAGATGCAGAACTTGTTTCTTTAGACGGCAGCATTACAACTTTTTTCCTTGGTTCGGAAAAGTTATCTGTAAAATTGAATTTCTTTGGGCTATATAATTCTCAGAACGCTGTAGCTGCAAGTTTGTTAGCTAGTAAGCTGGGCCTTACTAAAGATGAAATAACTTCGGCTTTAGTTAAGACTAAGCCAGCTTTTGGAAGAGGAGAGATTTTTGGGCTTGGCTCTAATGAAGTAATTTTACAATTAGTAAAAAATCCGGCAGGTTTTCGGCAAGCATTACTTGGTTCCAAAAATGCTAACCCAGACATAACCTGTTTAGTTATTAATGATAATTATGCAGATGGTCGTGATGTTTCGTGGCTCTGGGATGTCATCTTTAAAAATAATATTTATAGTAATACAGTTATTACCTCTGGCCACCGAGCATACGATATGTCGGTTAGGCTTGAATATGATGATATTTTTGTTGACAAAACTATAAGCGATTTAAAATTATTTACCGAATATATAAGTTCACAGACCAATAAAACAATATTAATTTATACAACTTATACGGCTATGTTAAGACTAAGATCTTTTTTTGAAAAAATGACCGAACTGGAGAAGCTATGAAGCAAGTTGTAATCACTCATCTTTACCCCAAAGAAATGAATATTTACGGAGATAACGGCAATGTCTTGGTGCTGCAAAAAAGACTGCAGTGGCTTGGCTACAAGGTAAAAATAAATAGTATAGGTATAAATGAAAAAATACCCGCAGATACTAATATTATAATTGGCGGCGGTGGACAAGATGCCGGCCAGAATGATATTGCTAATGATTTAATAAATCAAAAAAAGAAAACGCTAATGACAATGGCTGATAACGGTGTTTCTATGTTAATGATATGCGGATTGTATCAGTTATTTGGCCAATATTTTAGAACTAGTAGCAATCTAATGATTCCAGGCTTAGGAATTTTAGATGCTTACACTATAGCTGGCCAAAAAAGGCTCATTGGCAATGTTATTGTAAAATCAGATAAATTTGGACAAATAATTGGCTACGAAAATCATAGCGGCAGAACAATTATAAATTCTGACTCTTTAAATAAGCCTTTGGGCAAAGTTCCAGTTGGCCAGGGCAATAATGGAGATGATGGTTTTGAAGGCTGTATTAAAAATAATGTTATTGGATCATATCTACATGGTCCAATTCTTGCTAAGAACAATAAACTGACAAATCACATAATAGAGCAAGCAACCGGTAGAATTATTGAGGAGATACCAAAAGAATTAATTTTTGTAGACAAGCTTGTAGAAAAAGCACGAACTGTGGCAAAAAAACTTGAACGATGATTGAATTGTTTAGTACTTAATTGGTACAATTAAATCATGATCGAACAATTGTTTGGCTCAAAAACCAGAGTCAAGTTACTACAACTTTTTTACAAGAACCCAAAAAGGTCTTTTTATGTCCGGGAAATAACCAGAAAAATTGACGAACAAATAAACTCGGTTCGCAGAGAGCTGGCTAACTTATTAAGTATTGGTATTATTACATCGGACAATTCTAACAATAAGCTTTATTACGAAGTCAACCAGAAATTTAAATATTATGATTCATTGTCTAAAATGTTTGGCGGTACAAGTGCCAAAAAAACAAAAACAACTTCAGATAAAAAAATCTCGGCAGATGATCAAGTCATAGAAGCTGATACCCTAGAAGAAGAGACGCCTTTAGTCGACGAGCAGAACCGGCCTTTGCTTGACGCTCTCAAGAAAGCAGGCAATATTAACTTGGCAATAATTACCGGTCAATTTACTTTAGACGATAGAGCCGGCATAGATATATTGGTAGTCGGCGATATTAACGAAGTTAACTTGCAAAATGCAGTTAATGAAATAGAACAGACAGAAAAAAAATCGTTGCGGTATGCCTATTTACCAATTGAAGAATTTGTTTACAGAAAACAAGTTAACGATAAATTTGTTTCAGATGTCAGTATTTCAAAAAAAATAATATTATTAGATAAAGATAATCTATTAAATTAGAAAGGGTAGACTAGTGGTCGAGATTGAATATCTAGGTGGAAATTGTGTCAAAATTAAGAATAAAAAAGCTTCATTAATTGTTGATGATAACTTGGAAAGCTTAGGGTTAAAAAATCGCACCACAGATGATTCTGTTGCGTTAGTTACCAGTAAAGACATTGAAGTAAAAAGCTCTGGAAGGTTCAGGGTTGATTGCCCGGGTGAATATGAAATATCCGAAATATCTATTAAAGGCATAGCTCATAGATCTCATTTGGATGAAGCCGGCAAAAGAACTACCTCGTTTGTCATTAGAATTAGCGGCATAGTGATTTTGGTTCTGGGTCATGTTCATCCAGATATGACTGACGAACAACTAGAGGAGCTTGGAATGATAGATATTTTAATTATTCCTGTTGGTGGAAGCGGTTATACTCTTGATCCAGTTGGGGCTGTAAAGATAGCTAATAAAATTGATCCAAAAATTGTAATTCCAACCCATTATGCAGATAAAGATATTAAATATCCTGTTCCACAAGTTGCTTTAGATGAATTCGTGAAAATTTGTGGCACGCCAGATCCTGAAAGAATAAATCATCTAAAAATTAAAGAGACCGACTTAGGTGATAAAATGCACACAGTAATTGTTGAGCGATCTTAAGTGATAACCTGACAATATAAATAAAACCGCCAAACTTTTGGCGGTTTTATTTGCTTGGCTTTAGCTAAATTAAGAAACTATTAAACCTTTTTTCTTAAGAGTTCGAATAGCTTGAGTGCTGATTTTTAGTTTAACTTTTTTACCATCAACTAAAACAGTTTTGCTTTGCAAGTTTGGCTTCCAAACTTTTTTAGTTTTTCTTTGAGAAAAGCTAACATTATGTCCATATTGTTTGCCTTTTCCAGTAATATCACAGCTCTTCATTTGTTAGTCCTATAAATTATTATCAAATTCAACTATTTATAATACTAGTTAAGGGGTGAATAATCAAGTGTTATACTATAATTTATGAGTTCTAACATGATAGTGGTTATTTTGATGGCAGTATTTGTTATTGCCATTTCAATTACTTTGCACGAATTTATGCATGGGTTTATTGCCAAATTACTGGGGGATAGTACCGCCGAAGAAGCAGAGAGGTTAAGCTTAAACCCCTTAAAGCATATTGATCCTTTTGCAACTGTACTATTGCCAATTTTGTTACTGTTAATTGGCGCTCCGCCTTTTGGTGCCGCCAAGCCAGTTCCGGTTAATTTTTATAAGCTTAAATATGAAGAATTTGGCGGTGCACTAGTCGGTATTGCCGGACCGCTAACCAATTTATTTCTTGCGGTTTTGGCAGCCTTGGTACTCAAGATTTCTGGGCTTAGTTTAAATAATAGCTTAATTCAAACATTTTTTGAACTATTTATTTCGATTAATATTGGATTTTTTGTATTTAATATGATTCCTTTTCCACCGCTCGATGGATCGAGAGTGCTATACGCTTTTGCACCTTCGGGCTTGCAGAAAATAATGAATCAGATTGAGTCGTTTGGACTAGTAGCTATCGCTTTGTTTGTGTTTTTGTTGATTCCAGTATTAAGTCCGGTTTTAACAACAATTAACAACAATATTTTAAACTTTATACTTTAATAATGAGCTATAATGTAAATAGCCCGATATCAAGAAATGATTTCTGAATGATCACTTCATGGGTAAGCCTTATATCCTCTGTGTTCGAGGACACAGTATGCGGGCTCCCACCTGGTTTCCAAGCAGGAATCCAAACGGATATCGGGTTTTTTGTTTGCCGACTATTACTTTAAGAGGTGAAGGTGAGGACCTTAGCGGCCCAGAAACAAGCTTAATATAGTAAACTAATTATTATCGGGGTGTGGCGCAGTTGGCTAGCGCGTACGGCTGGGGGCCGTGAGGTCGCAGGTTCAAGTCCTGTCACCACGACCAGAAGGATAGCTCTAGCACGGTGTTGAATTGCGCCTTAAATTTTTGATTGTACCTACCTATTCGTGATAGCTTGCAGTCCTGGGTTGCTGCAAAGGGGCGGGGCGTAATAGTTGTAATTATGTTTAAATTGTAGTATAATTAAACCATGTTCAACTTCGGTCGTCGTATTAATGGTAAAACGTATTATTCAGGTTTAGCCCTTGGGTTCTTGGCCCTTATGGCAGTAGCCCTGCTAGACGGCCTACCAAGCCTCGGCGTCATCATAGATGCTATTATAGGTATTGCTATTGTTCTCGCGGCTCTGACTTACCTGGTGTACTGGATCTGTCTTGTCCGCCAACGCGCCAATGACATTGGATGGCACCCGTTACTATTGACACTGCTTGCTTGGTCGACACCGTTATTTCTTATACTTGGTCTTATCCCTGGGCAGAAAACTGGGAATAAATACGGCCCCGCTCCTGTCCCCGGTGTATGGCTTAGATAATGCTTCCTGGGTTCTCTTCCGCCCGTGGTTAGATACCTTTGTGTAACAGAAGCGCAGATTCTGGATCTATAGAGCGGAAAAAGGTAACTTCGCCACGACCGGGCAAGCCTATAAAATACTGCAACATCCGTCCAAGAGTGGTAGGCGAGCATGATAAGATAGAGCTATGTGGACTGAAACCAAACACGGACTTTATAAACAATTCGTCTTCTCAGATTTTCGTCATGCGTGGGCGTTCATGGAGCGGGCAAGCGCGGTTATCAACAATCTTGATCATCATCCGCGCTGGCAGAACGAATGGAACGTTGTCGAATTTTGGCTGACAACGCACGCCGCGCAGCGCAAAATTACGGACAAAGATTGGGAACTCGCGCGGGCGATTGATGCGCTGGTCGATGATGAACAAAAAGCAACATCGGCGGCTAATATTGAGAAAAACACAACGAAAATAACAGATATGCAACTCTATGCTGATGGTGGTTCACGCGGTAATCCAGGGCCCTCGGCGAGCGGCTTTGTGCTGCTCGATATGGGAGGCAAAGTTGTACACGAGCAGGGTATTTACCTAGGAATTACAACAAACAATCAAGCCGAATATCAAGCGCTCAAGTTCGGCCTGGAGGCTGCCCTGGAGCTCTTTCATGCCGAAAACATTCACGTCTACATGGACAGCTTGCTCGTTATCAACCAAATGAAAAAAATCTTCAAAGTAAAGAACCGGGATCTATGGCCGATCCACGATGCCATCCAGCAAATGCTGCCGCGGTTTCAGAAAGTTACATTCGATCACGTGCCGCGCGAGTTGAATAAGCTGGCTGATGCCGAGGTCAATAAGGCGCTGGATGCCGAGCTCCGGTCGCCAGCGCAGCACGTCGATTAGTCACGGACTCACGCAAACACTCGTATAGAAAATATCCCCGGATAACCGAGGATATTTTCATACAATTGTTAGATTACCGTAAGCCGGGTTCTGTATCTCCGGTGGAGATGCCAATCATCTATCTAGGCCTGTCGTTGCCGGCAGGCTCAAGCGGGATCAAACGTGAGCATCGCGGGCACGTTTATAGCTCACTCCTTGCAGCA
>CAZJDP010000038.1:0-5711 GCA_964544805.1 uncultured Candidatus Saccharibacteria bacterium | reverse complement strand
GTCTTAGCTATAATTATTACCGAACGGACCTTTTGGACGCCAGATGTCTTATTTGTTATTTTACTGGCTCTGTTTATTGTTTTTGGCCAAACTAGGGCATTTTTACTAAGGTTTGCGCCGTTAATTTTGCTTTTACTTGCCTATGAAAGCTTCAGAAGTTTAATTCCTCATTTAAACGGCCATGTTCATTATTTTGAAATGATCCGCTTTGACCATGCTATTGCCGGCGGAATTACCCCGACTGCCCGTTTACAAAACATACTGTGGCACGGGCATTTAAATTGGTACGATTTTTACCTTTATTTTTTATATACAATTCACTTTTTAATGCCTATAGCCCTAGGAGTGCTTATTTGGAAAAAGTTTGGCGATACCAAATATTGGCAATTTATGACGGCCCTTTTGCTGTTAAGTTATTTAGCATTTTTAACTTATTTATTATTCCCGGCTGCGCCGCCCTGGATGGCCAGCGACTTAAAATATATGGAACCGATTCACAGAATTTCTTCAGATGTATGGTGGGCTATGGGCATAAAAGATTTTTCTAGCTTTTATGCCAAGCTTTCGCCTAACCCGGTGGCGGCCGTGCCGTCTTTGCATAGTGCTTACCCGACACTTTTTGCTTTGTTTATTGTTAACTTGTTTAAGGGTAAAAAATTTTGGTTGGTTTGGATTTATCCGGCAAGTATTTGGTTTGGTGTTGTCTACCTGGGCGAGCATTTTGTTTTTGATGTTATTTTAGGCGTTGCCTACGCCTTACTTGCCTTTTACGCTACGAACGCTTTCTTTAAATGGCAATCAAAAAAACAATTTTCTATGTTTGACGGTATTAATAATAAACTCAGTAAATTAAGATCTTAATTCATAAATCCGCACATATATAGCCAGAATAAAAGTAAATTAAGTTTGTTTTAGGCCTTATTTTTGTTAGTATAGAAATTAAGAAATGTTGCAAAATGTATCAAGAACGAGCGGTTTAAATAACGGACTCCATAAAGGAGTGTGTTAATGTTTTTTAATAATTTTGCCTCTGAACAAACCGTACCATTAAGTGCTGAAACAGTTTTAACAATTGGAAACTTTTCTATTACCAACAGCATGTTAATGGGCGTGTTGGTCGGCTTGGTTATAATAATCAGCTTTGGGGCAATGGCAGTGTTTATTAAGGCCCGGCCAGATTCTAAATTTGCATTTACTTTAGAAATGCTTACCCTGTTTGTGCTTGAGGCTGTTAGAAATAATTTTGGCGGCGATGATAAAAAAGCCAGAAAATTTTTACCGTTGTTTGTTGCTTTCTTTACCTTTATATTAATTAACAACTTAGCCGGCCTGCTGCCTGGCATGGGCGGATCTATTTTCGTTGAAAGCGAGGGCTTGAGGGCGGCGCTGCTAAGGCCGTTTACGACCGATTTAAACGGCACTCTTGCCCTGGCATTTATTGCTATTGGAACAGTGCAAGTTTTCGCTATTAAAGAAAGAGGCTTTTTTGGCCATATAAAACACTATTTTAGCTTAATGACTCCTTGGTGGAATCCAATGAATTTTTTTATTGGAGCAATAGAAATACTAAGCGAACTTGTCAGGCTGCTAACGCTTGCCCTAAGGCTGTTCGGGGTTATTTATGCCGGAGAAGTGTTACTGCATGTTATAACAGGCCTTGCCGGTAATTTTGCCCCGGTGGCTATAATTCCATTTATTTTACTAGAGATATTTTTCTCTTTAATTCAGGCTTACTTGTTCATAATGTTATCATCGGTATATTTGGCCATGGGAACGACTCACGACGAAGAGCATGAGTCGAGTCATGATAAAAAAGTTAATAAAGAGCCTAAAAAAGCAGCTGCTTTGGCGGGTTAATAATAAGGAGAAATAATGGAAATAACACCAGAACTAGTAAAAGGAATTACAATTGCCATTGGGGCAATCGGACCAGCAATCGGCCTAGGTTTAATTGGTTCGGCAGCAGTAAATTCTGTCGGCCGCAACCCAGAGGCCCAAAGCAAGGTGCTGACAATGGCGCTTGTTATGGCCGGTTTAGTAGATGCCATTATGGTTTTTGTACTATTAATTGTTTTCACTACAAGCTAAAGGATTTTGAATAGTAAATGATATATTTATTTGCATCAGAATCAGCTGAACAAACCAGCCAAGGCGGCATTGCAGCCCTTGGGCTTGATTTAAAAGCGTTTATTTTTCAGCTTATTTCGTTTGCAATTATTGTTTTCTTTTTAAATAAATTTGTATTTTCTAAAGTATTTAAAGTTATAGATGAAAGAAAACAAGAAATTGAAGCAGGCCTGGAAAGATCTAACGAGGCGGCTAAAGAGCTTGAAAAAGCTGGGCTAAAGGCCGAAGAACTATTAAAAGAAGCCCGGGCTGAAGCCGATAGTCTTATTCATAGTGCCCAAGAAGATGCTTCTGCCATGCTAAAAACAACTGAAGAAAAAGCTGCCCAGAAGGCTGAAAAAATTGTTACCGAAGCCAAAGAGCAACTGAAGGTAGAGGTAGATAAAGCCAAAGTTGAGCTAAAAAAAGAAAATGCAAAATTAGTAGCAAAAGTAGCCGAAGAAATAATAGGCAAAAAGCTCGATACAGAGAGCGACCAAGAATTAATTAATAAGGCATTAAAGTAAAAATGATATCTCGTACTAAAGCAGCCAGCTACTTAGCCGACCAATTAGTAACCGGCAATAGAAACGATGCTATTCAGGCTGTGGCCCAGTGGTTAAAAGAAAGCGGCAAGACCAATGAACTACCGTATTTAATTAAAGACACAACTAATTATTTGGCTAGTCATAATAATTATTATTTTGTGGTTATTACCACCGCCAGGCAGCTGAGCACCGCTTGGCAAACGAAAATAACAGAATTAATTAAGCAAAAATATGAAATTAGTAATATCGAGGCGGTCTTTTTAGTGGATGAATCGTTAATTGGCGGGCTTAAAATAGAGTTTCCTGATGGAGTGCTTGACTCTAGTGTGCGAGGAAAATTGAATAAGTTAATTGAAAATATAGTTTAAGGGGATTAATTAAGTGAGCAGCATAAATGTAAAAGATTTAAGTAAAGAGCTAGAAAGCGCTATATCTGGCCTAGGCAAGCAGGGCGACTATGAATCTACTGGAATTGTTACCAGAGTCGGCGATGGTATTGTTTGGATTTATGGCCTAAAAGAGTGCGGTTACAGCGATATTATTGAAATAGAAGTAAATGGAGCCTCCCCTGCTCGTGCTTTTGCTTTAAACTTAAACGAAGACGAAATTGGCGCGGTATTACTTGACAGCGAAGTTGGTGTCAGGGCTGGCGCTAAAGCCGTATTAACTGGAAAACCTTTAGAAGTACCAGTTGGCGAAGAGCTGCTTGGCCGGGTTGTCGATCCGCTGGGCCGGCCGCTTGACGGCCTTGGGCCAATTAAAGCTTCAAAGACTGGCCTAATAGAAAAGCTAGCACCTGGTGTTATGGACCGTAAAGGCGTACATGAACCGCTAGCCACCGGTATAATGGCCGTTGATACTATGGTGCCAATTGGCCGCGGTCAAAGAGAACTAATTATTGGCGATAGACAAACAGGTAAAACGGCAATTGCCATAGATACAATGATTAACCAAGCCAGACAAAAAACGGGCGTATTTAATATTTTTGTTGCTGTCGGCCAAAAGAAAGCTAAAGTAGCTGCCTTAGTAGACAGGTTAAAAACCGAAGGAGTTATGGACCAGACAATTGTTGTAGCAACCAGCCCATCGGACCCAGCCAGCTTGCTTTACCTAGCGCCATATTCCGGCACAGCCATGGGTGAATATTTTAGAGACAATGCCAAACATGCTCTTATTATTTATGATGATCTTTCCAAGCATGCGGTAGCTTACAGGCAAATGTCGCTGCTGCTTAAAAGGCCGCCAGGCCGCGAAGCTTACCCAGGAGATGTTTTTTATCTGCATTCTAGGCTGTTAGAGCGAGCCGCAAAATTATCTGACGAGCTTGGCGCCGGCAGCTTGACTGCCCTGCCGATTATTGAAACCCAGGCCGGAGATGTTAGCGCATATATTCCTACAAATGTTATTTCAATTACCGACGGTCAAATTTACCTGGAAACAAATTTATTCCACCAAGGTATCAGGCCGGCTATTTCGGTTGGGTTAAGCGTCAGCCGTGTCGGTGGCTCTGCCCAGACAAAAGCTACTAAAAGCGTTGCCGGTACTCTAAGATTAGAGCTGGCTCAGTTTAGAGAGTTAGCTAGCTTTGCCCAGTTTGCCAGTGATTTAGACGAAGATACTAAAAAAAGAATTGCCAGAGGCAGGCTGTTGACAGAGGTATTAAAGCAAAAGCAATACCAGCCATTAAGCGTCGGCGAACAGGTTGTAATTTTACTAGGAGCTACCAGCGGCCATTTTGACAATTTACTGGATAGCGTTATTCAAACTGCAGCACATCAGTTGGTGAACGACTTTAAAAAAGCTCACAGCAAAGAATATGCAAGCATCAATGACGGTAATAAACCAGAAGAAAAAACCGTAAATATAGTTCATAAAATGGCTGAAAAAATTGCTAAATCTTTTGGCGAGGAGAAAGCATAAGTATTTATGGCATCGCGGCAAGGAATAAAAAATAGAATAAAATCTGTTTCAAACACAAAACAGATTACTAAAGCTATGCAGCTGGTTGCCGCCAGCAAATTGAAAAAAGCCCAAGATGCAGCAACTGCCCCAAGGGACTATTTAAGCGAAGCTAAAGTTTTAATAGAAGAACTAGCAGCAACCAGTGCAGTTAAAGGTTCTAAATTGTTCGAAAAAAACAGTTCGACCATAAGTTTGACTATTATCATCAGTAGCGACCGCGGCCTAGCAGGTGCTTACAATAGCAATATAGTTAGGGCCATGTCCAACCATTTAAAAGAAGGTTCGACTAAACACAAAATTATTAGTGTTGGCCGTTATGCTTCTTTGTTCGTGGCAAAAATTAACGGTCCAGACGATAAATTTAACATAGAAGAGGTAGAAGAAATCGCTGCCTACCCTATTGGCAATGCTGCTGTTGACCAAGAGTTGTCTATCCCAATTTTGCAAGAAGCAGTAGATTTATATAAGAATAATCAAGTTGGCGAAGTGTTTGTTATTTTTACCGAGTTTAATTCTACTGTTAAGCAAACTGTAAAAATAGAAAAACTCTTACCGTTAGAGCCTAGTTCAAGTTCAAGCGTTAAGCTGCAAAAAACCACAGAACCTTCCGGCCCAGAAATAGTCGATTTTGTAGCCAATAGATATTTAGAAGCTTGCCTGACCCAGTATATATTAGAGTCATTAGCCTCTGAGCATGCCTCAAGAATGCTGGCCATGAAGAATGCTACAGATAATGCATCCGATTTAATTGAAGATTTAACCCTAGCATCTAATAATGCCCGACAAGCAGCCATTACCCAAGAACTAGCAGAAATAAGCGCCGGGGCGGCGGCAGTAAATTAGGATACATATGTCGTATAAAGAAATCCCCCACCACCGGCTGCTACCAAGAACTATTCTTGATGAATATAAAAGAGGCTTTGGCCTGCCAATGAATAAAGAAGATTTGCCAGACCAATTACTGACTGACTTTGACTACTACACAGATAAGCCTCATATGTTGTCGCAATTTATAGTAAAGAAATGGTTCGAAAAAGGGCTTTTGGATAGTTACGAAGAGCATAGAAATTTAGAATTAGTTAATAGGAGATAATA
>CAZJDP010000037.1:0-5759 GCA_964544805.1 uncultured Candidatus Saccharibacteria bacterium | reverse complement strand
CTCTGGCATCAGCTAGGCTATTAAGCAACAATTCGCCTGTGAAATGGTTAATGAAGAGAACAATGGCCTACCAAAGCCAAAATCTTAACCAAATTATTGATAATATATTTTTTAAAAACCCTATTGGCCTGGCAGCAGGTTGGGATAAAGACGGGCAGGCGTTTCAATTAATGGCCAGCCTGGGCTTTGGGTTTGCAGAAGTGGGGTCTATTACCAAGCAACCATATCAAGGCAATGACTACCCAAGATTGACCAGACTGCCACAATCTAAAAGTATTGTAGTTAATTATGGTTTAAAAAATGACGGCGTAGATAAAATATTACCCAGAATACAGCAAACGCGCTCTGAAATACCGATAGGCACAAATATTGCCATGACTAATTCTAACGATTGCTTAACAGACGACTTAGCTGTGCAAGATTATAGCTATTCTTTTAATAAGCTAAAAAATATTGGCGATTATTTTACTATAAATATTAGCTGTCCAAATACTTTTGGCGGCCAGCCTTTTCATGAGCCAAAAAGGTTAAATATTTTATTGTCTGAAATAAGTAAAATTAAAACTAAAAAACCTATTTATTTAAAAATTTCGCCAGATATTAGCCAAAAAAATATTCAAGCTATTGTAGATTTGTCATATAAATATAATATTGATGGCTTTATCTGCGGAAATCTCACAAAAAATCGAAAACTATCCAACATTTATGAAACCGTCTTACCGCAAAACGGCGGCTTAAGCGGTGCGGTCGTTAAAGAATTATCTAATAATCTGATAACTAATATTTATAAGCTAACCAAAAATGACAAAACAATTATTGGCCTGGGCGGCATTTTTAATGCAGAAGATGCCTGGCAAAAAATTGGCTTAGGAGCAAATTTAGTGCAGTTAATTACCGGACTAATTTACGAAGGGCCGGGCATAATCGGTCAAATTAACAAAGGTTTAGCGGGTAATTTAAAAAAGCACGGTTTTAAAAATATCCAAGAGGCCAGAGGCTTTTTGCAGTAACTATTTTTTGCGCTTAGAAGCCTTGCTGGCATCTTCGCTAATTTGTCTAACAACTCTTTGCGGCAAAGGTATTTCTATATCATTTTTATCAAATGCTTGTTTGATGCGGATTCTAAATTCACTGGCTATGGCCCATTGCTTACCAGGCTTAACTTTTCCAGATGCTCTGACAGTCATTTGCGATTCATCGAACCTTAACATGGTTTGATACTGAATTGGCTTAATAAATGACGAATGCCATTGTTCGTCTTCGGCCATTAGCGAGCCTGTTTCATCAATTATTTTCTTAACTTTTTCAATATCCGTCTGGTACCCAACACCTAATTCAATATTTACATTTGAATAATCATAAGTCTTATTAATAATCGATCTAGATAAACTATGCGGAACTATATGAACACTGCCGTCAATATCCCTTAATTTAACTGTTCTAAGCGTAATTTCTTCTACGGTGCCAGAATGATCTTGATCAATAGTAATAACATCGCCGACTCGGTACTGGTCTTCGAGCAAAACCATTAAACCGACATACAAATCCATAATTATATCTTTGCCGGCAATACCAAAAGCAATGCCAGCAACTCCAGCTCCGGCTAGCAGAGCCGCAATATTAACGCCTAAAACAGATAAAATTGCGACCAGCCCAATAATCCAAATAATGACCGATGCGACTTGGCGCAAAGCCCTAGACAGAGTGTCGAATCTTTTTTTGCTAATTTTTATACGGTTTTTTTTGGCCTGTGAATTATAAGCCCGCTCAAAGTACTTATCGGAAACAATGTCTATAATTTTTTGAGCCAAAAACATAGCTACAAATATTAGAAAAACTCGCAGCACCTTGGTGGCAAAAATCACATCTAGGGCCTGCTGTAAAATATTTGGTAGTTCGGCTATTATTTGGTTCATGGTTTTTTTCTTAAATTATTCTGTTAGTAGAGTATCATATTTAGGTATATGGTCTCAAAAGATTTTACCAAAGAATACTCTAAGCTGAATGCCAAACAAAAAGAAGCCGTCGACTGTATAGAGGGGCCGGTGATGGTTTTGGCCGGGCCGGGAACAGGCAAAACCCAGTTAATTGCCATTCGGGCTGCCAATATACTGCAAAAAACCGATGTCATGCCTCAAAATATTTGCTGCTTAACATACACCGAGGTTGGGGCGCGAAATATGCGCACAAGACTTAGCTCATTAATCGGCCAAGCTGCCTATGATATAAAAATAAGCACCTACCACGGTTTTGGCAGCGATCTTATAAGACAGCACCGTGAATATTTTGTAGACATTAAAGATGACAAGCCTTTAGACAATATGGGCCAAATTAAAATTCTTAAAGAACTTTACGAAACCATACCAACCAGTAATCCGCTGTGGCGTGAAGAAGTTTATTTAAAGAGCGCTAAAGAGTTTATCGGCGAAGCCAAAAAAGGCCTGCTCGGGCCCAGTGATATTCGAAAAATTGGTGAAAAAAATTTGGAATTTATTAAAAAAGCTACGGTCTTAACCAAAAAAATTGCCCCTTTTAAAAGAATGTCCAAAGATCAAGTACCAGAGTTCCAAAACTTGCTTAAGCAGTTAGTCCAGATTAATGAACCAACAACTATTCTAAAAAATATTTTCTCGCTAAGAGATTTAATAATATTTGACCTAAACAGCGCTCTAGAAGAATACAGCCAAATTAACAAAACAACGCCCCTGACAAAGTTTAAAGACAAATGGCTGGAAAAAAATAACGATAACCAGTTAATAGTCAAAGGTATGGTCGAAAATAATAAAATTCTTGGTGCAGCCGATATTTATGAACAGTACCAAAATTACCTTCAAGAAAACGGCTATTACGATTACGATGACATGATAAATAAAGCCATTGCTGCTCTCGAGCAGTTTCCTAACTTTAAATTAGATATTCAAGAAAAATACCAGTATTTAATGCTAGATGAGTTTCAAGATACTAATAGGTCGCAGTTAAAGCTTGTTGAACTGCTTACCGACAATCCAGCCAATAATGGCCAGCCGAATGTCTTGGCCGTCGGCGATGACGACCAGGCAATCTTTAGTTTTCAAGGGGCAGAGCTTGGTAATATGATTGAATTCACCAGGGCTTATAAAAAAATAAAATTAATCAGCCTAGAAGATAATTATCGTTCTCATGAAGATATTTTGTCTACCGCTTATAATGTTGCCAGTACAATTGAAGAAAGATTATCAACAAAACTTCAGCTGCCGGTTAAACAGCTTACGGCAGCAAATAAAAATATCAAAGAATCTCAAATAGAAAGATGGCAATTTTTAAGCGATGCCCGTCAGTTTGAATGGGTTAGTGAGAAAATCAATGAACTAGTTAACCAGCAGGGAATATCGCCCCGAGAAATTGCCGTCATCGCCCCAAAACACAAGCACCTAGAGCCCTTGGTGCCGTACTTACAAAAATTTAATTTACCTGTTAAGTATGAAAAAAGAGAAAATATATTAGAAGACCAGCGCATTGTTGAACTTTTATTAGCGGCTCAGCTGGTCTGGGCTATTAGCCTTAAAAAGTTTGCCCTTGCCGACAGCTTATGGCCAGCCGTACTTAGTTCAAACTACCTAAAAATTCCAACTAGCAAAATATGGCAGCTCAGCTGGCAAGCCCAAGAGTCAAGCGGCTCGGCAACAGAAAACAGCTGGATCAAGTTAATGCTAGAAGACCAAGAACTAAAAACATTAGCTAGTTTTTTCCTAAAGCTTAGTATGCTAGAACCCACCGAACCATTAGAAACAATGCTGGACTATTTAACAGGCACAGTCAGTCTTGCTATTAACGAACCGCATTGCCAGTCTTTCAAACTGCCATATTTTAGCTATTACTTTAGCGAAGACAACAAAAATAATGAGCCGGCTAGTTATATGTCTCTACTTAATAATTTGACCGTTCTAAGAGAAAAAATAAGACAATATCACCAGCAAAAAGATAAAATATTGTTTTTACCAGATTTGCTAGACCTGATCAACGATTATCAAAATGCCAATGAAAAAATGCTAAATACTTCACCGTATCAAAGTTCTATAGATGCCGTCGAACTGTTAACCGCTTTTTCGGCAAAGGGCCTAGAATTTGAAGTTGTTTTTCTACTGGCGGTTCACGACGGAGTCTGGGGCATGAAGGACAGATCGGCCAATAACCTCATTACATTGCCGCCTAATCTCAAGCCTATCCGCAGGGCAGGCGCCACTAAAGACGAAAAGAAAAGAATATTCTTTGTCGCGCTTTCCAGGGCCAAGGCTAAGCTTTTTCTTTTAGGCTATAGCCAATCTTACAGCGGTGCAGTAAACGAGCCTTTAGAGTTTTTGAACGAAACAGATTCTAATAGTAATATATTGCCTAGTAAAAGTTCATTGATCAGACAGGATAGCGCCGAAACCGAAACAGTCGAACGGTTGCAAACAACCTGGACAAAACGCCACAGCGATGCTGCCTACAACGAAAAGCTGCTTGAGCTAGTCAGGCCAAGAATAGAAAACTTTCAACTAAGCGCTACCCATCTTAACTCTTTCCTAGATATTACAAGGGGCGGCCCAGAATATTTCTTTCTTAACACAATCCTCCGGTTTCCTAAAAGCCCAACCGCCGATGGGCAGTTTGGCAATGCTGTTCACGAAACTTTAGAAAAAATCCAATATTATTTCAAAGAAAATAACGAACCGCCAGAACTGGATGAAGTAGGCTTAATATTTAAAAAGCAATTAAGCCAAAAAATATTATCTGAAAATGAATACCACAAATACCTCAAAAGAGGCCAGGATGCCTTAGGCAAATTTATGGAGCATTGGTGGCATAATTTTACGCCAGATGCCCTGGTTGAAAGATCTTTTAAAGACGAAGCAGCTTTTGTTGGTTCTGCCCACCTAACAGGCAATCTTGACCAATTGCTTGTCGACGAACAGGCAAAACTAATTAGAGTGGTAGATTTTAAAACCGGTAAGCCAGAAACCAGGTGGTCTAAAACTCCAAAAAATTATTTTTACATGAATCAGTTACTTTTTTATAAAGTAATGGTAGAAAACAGTCACAGCTACAAAAATTTTGAAGTAAACGAGGCAAAACTAGTGTTCGTTGAGCCAGATGCATTCAGCGGTAAGTTTTCAGAGCTTAATTTAAATATAGAGACCAGCGATATGGCATTTTTTAAAAAATTAATCGAAGCCGTTTATCAAAGAATAGTTTCGTTAGATTTTCCAAAAACAGAAGATTTTTCAAAAGACTATAAAGGTATAGTGTCTTTCGCTGACTGGCTGGTAAACAATTAAAAAACCGCTGTCCGTGAAAAACCGGGCAACGGTTTAATAATTTTTACTGCTATAACTTATTTTTTGACAGCAGTTTTTTTAGTTGTCTTTTTAGCAACTGGTTTTTTGCTGACCTTTTTGGCAGCAGGTTTTTTAACTACTGCAGATTTAACTGTTTTTGCATCGCTAACTTCTGCTTTTACTTCTTTTTTAGAAGCAACCGAACTGCTTGAATTAACAGTCGATACAATTGGGTTGATAACAAAGGCAACTAAGCCAAAACCAACTAACGAGCCGACAACCGGGCCAAAAATATAGTTTACATCTGCCATTTTAAGCCCAACAGCAACAGCTGGGTTTAAAACTGCGTTAGATGCTAAGCTGGCAACCAGCAGACCCAAGAAAAGGCCGGTACCGACTGTGTAAGCGGCTTGGTAGCCTTCGTATTTTTGGGTAACAACGGCTGCTACGGCTGCGCCGAAT
>CAZJDP010000036.1:0-5793 GCA_964544805.1 uncultured Candidatus Saccharibacteria bacterium | reverse complement strand
AGTGCTAGTGCTGTGCTTACAGAAGCCAGTAATCCTATTGCAGCATAAGAATTATTCTGGAAAATAGTCAGAGCGATAAATAGAGGCCATATCATGATGCTAATTATATTTTCCACGCCGACAAACGGTGCCGCCAAGAAATCTCTTTTGTGCCTTTTCCAGGGAAAGCCTTTTAATATTAATTTTTGCCTGGTTCTTACAGGTTCAGCGCTCATAAACAAAGGTATTAAAGATAGTACCATTATTAAAGTAGCAATAAATATTGTTAGCTGCGGATTTATAAAACTTGCTATAAAACCACCCAATAAAGGCCCAATCGAAGCACCTACCCTTTCAAATATCATAATGAAACTAATTTCCTTGCCACCATGCTCTGTGTGCTTAACTTTAGAGAAATCAACTTCTATGCCAATAATAAATAAAGCATAAGAAATTGAACCTAATACCCCCAAAAGCCACAGCGGCCAATTCATGCTTTGAATACTCATCAAAACAGCAAGATAAACAATTTGAAATGCAGTGCCAAGCGCCATAGCATGCTTTGGGCCTATGCTTGCAATTGACTTTGCGGCAATTATAGAAGATATGGGCCTAAAACCTGCCCAAATTACCTGCATGAAAAAAATATCATGCAGCGTAAACCCAAGTTTATATAAATAAATTGGAACAAATATACCTACCAGGCTTAATGATAAAGATCGCAAAAACTGGCTTGCATATAGTTCGGCCAGCTCATCGAAACCGACAGTACGCCAAAAGTGCCGTCGTTTTAATAGTTTTTCAATTGCTTTTTTAACCATTTTTTATTTTCTTTGGTTTGTATTTATTATATCAGACAAGTCTTATAAGATAGTAGTATGCATATATTTTTTTCTGGCATAGGTGGAACTGGCCTTGGGCCATTGTCTTTAATAGCCAAGCAAGCCGGATTTACTGTCAGTGGTTCGGATAAACAAGAAAGCAAATATACAGACTATTTAAAATCAAAAGGAATTGAAATTTACATTGGACAGTCTGATGATTCAAATATTCAAGCAGCCAACAATGCTAAAACAATAGACTGGTTTGTTTATTCTTCTGCTTTGCCTCTAGAAAACCCGCAGCATCCCGAGATAATTTTTTGTAAAGAAAATAATATTAAAGCAACCAAAAGAGACGAACTGCTTAATTTTATTATTGAGAATAAAAGTTTAAAACTTATAGCAATAGCTGGAACGCACGGTAAAACAACAACTACTGCCATGGCAGTTTGGGCATTTAAGCAGCTTGGTATACCAGTTAGCTACTCTATTGGTGCTAAGACAAACTTTAGCGAAATGGGCGAATATAATCCAAGCTCTGAATTTTTTATTTATGAATGTGATGAATTTGATCGAAATTTTCTATCTTTTAAACCTTATTATGCATTAATAACAAACATCGATTGGGACCATCAAGAAATATATCCGTCTAAACAAAACTACGATGAAGCTTTCGCAAAATTTATGGATCAATCTAATAGCATAATCATTAGGCAGCAAGAATTAAATGGTTTTCAATATAATAGTGATAATTTAACTTTAATTCCAGATAATTATGGTAATGTACTTGACCTGCCAGGCGCCCACAACAGACAGAATGCTTCTTTGGTACTTAAATTTTTACAGCTTCAATTTGGCAGTGAAAATACCAATAAGTACCAAGAAGTACTTTCATTATTCCCAGGTACTTCAAGAAGATTTGAAAAGCTTCAAGAAAATTTATATTCTGATTATGCCCATACGCCAGAGGAAATTTTAGCAACTATCCAACTAGCCAAAGAAATTTCAACGAATGTTATTGTTGTATACGAACCATTAACAAACCGCAGGCAGTACTATTGCAAAGAAGGCTATAAGAATACTTTTAACGGGGTAAAAAAAGTTTATTGGCTGCCAAGCTATCTGGCAAGAGAAGATCCTTATCAAACCATCTTAAGTCCGGAGGACTTAATAAATTATATGTCTAATAAAGCAATTGCTAAACCTACTGAAAAAAACGACAAGCTTTGGCAAACTATTCAAAAACACTTACAAGAAGGCTGTTTGGTGCTGCTGCTGGCGGGAGGTGGTGGCGGCAGTTTAGATGAATGGGCTCGTCAAAAAATAATAATTAGTTAAAGTCCGACGGATTGATAGTCAATCGCCGGCTTTGACAGCTCATCTTCGCTGCCAATTGGCTGAAGCTGGCTTTTAATTTTATTATTAAAATCTTCTATATCCTGCGGCTTTACAGGGCTTGTAGTATCATACTTGCTTAAGTCTGTAGAATTTGCTGCTTGTACGCCTTTTTGTATTTGTTTAACAGTTGCATAAGAATCAGAATTAAAAAATATAATCGTAGATACTGTCACCAATGAAACAGCTATTGCAATTACTATCAGAAGCGCTAATACTGGGTTAAATCCCTGTTCTTTTTGGTCATTCATTATAGCGATAGCCTCTTTTTCAAAGGATTAAAGGTAGTTTCCGGTGATGTTAAAATAAGAATCCGAAGTTGCCTTGACTGAATTAATAGATAATCTTGCAGGTCCTTATATTCGGCCAGACCGGCCTTGAATTGCTCTGGCCTTTGCTGGCAGTCAATAATTCTCGTGTCATCGGAAATTTCACCCATTTGATCGGCCGTAATAATTATTTGATCCTGCTTTTCTTGAATTTTACCAATTAATAAATCAAGTTCCGACGCGTCAACACCCTGTCTAATCATCCGAAGCTCCAAGGCTTTAATTTCGTTTTGAAGGTTTGAATAGATATCTACCCTCTGTCTTACTTGGGCTGCAGTCGAAAGTTGATTAGCAGTCATTTGAGCCTGAAGTTTATTGCAATTTGCGACCACATTAGCTCTATCTTGATCGGTTAGTACAATTGAATGCTCTGTAACTAAATTATTGAGCCTTTGGTCTAAATTTTGACCCTCATTTTCAGCTAATGCAAAATACTGATAAGAAAAAAATATACTTAAAAATGAGCCGATAAATAGTACTGAAGTTTTAATCACGCCTTATATTTTACCATGTATGCCCTATTCGAGAGTTGATAATTCACTGGAGTCTATATTAATAATTAGGGTTGGGCCGGTACCTAGGCTACTTTTTTTAGCAATTAAATAATTATCACTAACCCAGGCAATATATTCTTTATTTTTAAGTTGGGGGCTATTATATGCAACTGGTTTTTGGTTAAGTTTTTCAATCGTTAATTTGCCGTTTTTAGTATTTGATTCTAACAAGGCAAGTTTACTGCCGGTTGGTGCATAAACTTTAAGTTGATTAAGGTTCAATTCAACTGCTGTATTGCTTAATTCTTCTATGTTAGCAGTTGTAAAGTTAATTTTTTGCCATTTCTTATCGCTAGTATTAGCAGCAAATGATTTTTCAGACAGTTCCTCTAAAGACCAAACTTCTTTATTGAGCAGCGTTTTTAAATTATTGCCATCGGTTTGAATGCTAAACAGTTTTGCTGCAGGGCCTGTATTGGAAAAATAAACAAGATTTTTTCTTACAAAGAAATCAGAAAAACCATCTGCCTTAGCTAACTCAGTCGAGTTTTCTGATTCCGTATCATAAGATATTATGCGTTGACGCCCTGCTTGAGCAGCGCTGGGACCGGCAACTGTTTTAACAAAAATAATTCTGTTTCCATCCCAGCCTATTAGTTGAATTTTTTCTGAGCGTGTTCCTTCAACTTTATTAGCAGTTTTTTTATTAGCTTCTACTATATATAAGTCACTCAATGAATAGCCGTCTGAATTTTTTGCACCACTTCGAGTCGAGACAAAAGCAGCAAGTTGTTTTTTGCTAGAAGGTTGTGGCAATACCGACATAGATTCAATAACTTCCGAGCCCGTTCCGCCAAAAACTGTTACCCTATTTTTGCCGTCTAAATCTACTTTTTCTAGATTATATTTTCCATCGTTTTCGGCAATATAAAAATTAGGCGTAGCCGGAACTAAGCTTACTTCTGTGTTTTGATTAGTAGTGACCGATGTTACTTCATCGCGATAATCAGCAGATTGAATAGTTACGCTTTTTGGAGCGTTTTCGGCAATAATAATATCTGCAAAGCCGTTTTTGTTTGAAGATACTTTTGAATCGGCTGAAATAACAGTTGCTCCTTCAATAGCTTTATTCGTCAACCAGTCTTTAATAATTACACTATATTTATTGCCTGCTGGGTGGAGTATGAATGGTGTTGCTATAGGATTGCTGCCCCAGCCAATAACAACCGTTTCATTAGCATCAGTGAAAGATCGTTTTTGTAAATTAATTGTCGTTTTGCCAAGCTTTAAATTATTTGCAGAAGCTTTTCCGTTAGCATCTGTCTTAACTGTCTTTCCTTGAATGCTTACTTGCACGCCACTAACTGGAAAATTTGTTTTAGAGTCAACTACGCTAAAATTTATCGAAGCCCTTGCCCCGAAATTATTTAAAATATAATACCTGGTTTTAGGTACTGCCATTAATATTAATACTAATGAAAAAATTATTAAAGAAATTATTAAAAAAACTTTTTTTATAGGTATTTTTTTATGTTTTTTGCTATTGGTAGCTGGTTTCTTGGCAGTTTCATCAGAAAGTTTTGATTCTCTAGATTCTATATCTTCAACCGCAGATGAAACTTTTGTTGAATAAATTGAATCTGCATCGGTCTTGTCTACATTATTATCATAACTAGCTTGCTCATTTTGTTTTGATAGTTCCTGGGCCTGTTCAATGGTTATTGATTTATCGGCAACAATACCTTGCTCTTTGGCTGAATTTTGCTTTTCAGAATCTTGGGCTTGTTTACTTTTTGGCTGCTCTTTTTTGCTTTTACTATTCTGAGCTGGTTCTGGAGGCTTTGGAACGGTAGATTTTGGAACATCGACAATTAACGGTTTAGCTTCAACTTGTTTACTACTAGTTTTTAAATCTTCAAGCTTAGGAGGCACCTTGTCATCAGTCTGATTTTTGGCCATTGGAGTGGTTTGAAGCGGCGGCGGCCCCATCAGCTCGGTTACCTGAGCTTGTATTTCGTCAAAATATTCTGATTCATCTAATGTTGGTTTGTTATTTTTTTTAGACATAAGCGTATTTTTATTTTAACATGGTTGTACTGTCGACCATTAGTGTCAACTTATTGGCTAAATTATAAAGCTATTAAGGCGCTAGCCGATTGATATCTCTTGGAAAAGCTGCGGCCTCTTTAACATTTTTAAGACCAATTATTTTTTGGACTAGCCGCTCTAGACCCATGCCAAAACCTCCATGGGGAGGAAGCCCGTACTTAAAAGCCATTAAGTAATATTTAAAACCAGGGCTATTAATATCGGCACCAATTTTTTGCAGCTGTTCAACAAGTACCGCGTAATTATTTTCGCGCATACTTCCGGTGGCTATTTCTACGCCCCTAAAAAGCAAATCACACCTAACGGCAATGGTTTTATCTTCATTACTAATTTTATGGTAAAACTTGGCTTCAGAGGCCGGCCAGTCAGTTACAAATACTACTTCGCTATCCAGATTCTTTTTTGACCATTCACAAATCCATTTTTCTTCTTCGGGCCGTAAATCTTTTTCTCCGGTTGTATCGACGCCATTTGCTTTTGAATATTTTTCATGGACTTCTTGCAAGGTAAGCTTAGGAAAAACATCTTTTAACAAGGGCTTTGTTGCGTTCCATCTTTTTAGTTCGGTATCATATTTTTGCCAAACAGCTTCGACTGCATCACTTACTACTGTGCTCATTATTGCCATGAGCTCTGTAAAATCAATAAAACCAGCTTCGGCGTCGA
>CAZJDP010000035.1:0-5806 GCA_964544805.1 uncultured Candidatus Saccharibacteria bacterium | reverse complement strand
AAAGGCAGTGGCCGCGGGTTTTTATAATCTAAATAGCTATACCATGTTTCTTTATCTGTTACGCCAAGAACTGAAAAGCTCTTACAGCTGTTCACCTCTAAACATGCCCTAAGGGCATTGTAATAAATGTCGGCCTGTTTATTATCTTTTTGGGCATTGGTGCCTTTTGCGCCGTCCATATTTACATCAAATTCGGTTACATATATATCAACACCAAGTTCGGCAAATTTATTCATATTTTGCTTGATTTCTTCTTTGCTTGGCGGATTTGAGCCGTCTATGTGCATTTGCATGCCAATGGCGTCAATTGGCACGCCCCTGTTCTTTGCGCCCTTAATGTAGTCTTGCATAGAACTAGAAATTGGCCCCTCTTTTTCGTTGCCAAAATCGTTAAGTATTAAAACACTGTTCGGGTCGGCTTGGCGGGCCCAAATGAAAGCTTTGTCTATATAAGATTTATCCCCTATGGCTTCTTGCCACCAATCGTTTAAATTATTAAAATGCAGGCCCCTGCTGAATGCTTCGTTAACAACTGTCCATTCTTTTATTTGACCCTTGTACCTGCCGCCAACTGTTAGTATATGATTTTGCAGAATGTCATATAATTCTTCTTTATTGTAGTTTCCATCTTTTAGCCAAGCAGGCAACCATTTTTCTTCGCCCCAGACATAGTGGTGGGCTTGCATGGCCATGTTGTGCTCCTGCGCATAACTAACCACTTCATCCATATGGTCAAAATTATAGGTATCTTGGCTGGGCCTTAAGCCGCCGTCTGTAAAGTACCAGTTAGGGGTATTATCTAGCAGGGCTACGCTAAACTGTGAAGTTAAAATATCAGAATATTGTTTGTCATAAATATGCTTATAAATTGCAAAATTACCTAGTTCAATATTATGATTCTTGGCTAAATCTTTCAGTGCTGGTTTAGGCAAGTCGTTAGCTGTTAATTGTTTTTCAGTTAATGAATCAATTTTGGGGATTGTATAAATTGTAAAGGCTGCTAAAAACAACATTAAAATATTACTAAACATTTTTTCTCCTTGAGGGGAAAATAATATAACTTACCCTCGTTTTGTGCTGTAAGCAAACTTACAAAAAATTTATTGGCGGCTTAAAAGTAACAAATACAACAATTATTTGTGTACAATATAGCAATTAAGCGAAAGGAATTAACTAAAGAATAAAACTAAGCAAAGATAATATCAGCACGCTTTTAGCGCAACATACCGGCAAGCTTAAGGCCACAATTTACATACCAACTTCACCTATACCATCAGAGCAGGATAGAACCAGGCTGAAAAACGCGCTGCAAATTATTAAAGACAATCCATCTTACGACGATAGAGAACTTGGAGCAGTGATACAAAAAATGTACGAAGAACTGTTAGATAACGAAGATTTTTTGCGTTACCAAGACTACGGTTTGGCTGTTTTGTTCGATAGGGACGGCTACGAATATTTTCACTTGCCATTTGAAATTACCGAGGCAGAATACTTAACCGACCATTTTGTTATAAGCCCGTTAATTGTTATGGCAAGCGCTGACACTGGCTTTTATTTATTAGACATTAACTTTACAAAGCCAAGGCTATTTAGCGGTTCACGGGGCTCTTTGCAGCAGCTTGAAGTTGCTAACATGCCAAAAAGCTTTGACGCTGAAATGGGGAGAACAAAATTTAAAAATCACGGTCTAGGCAAAGAAGATAATGCGTTAGCAGATGATGAAAAGCATTATTTACAAATGATTGCTAATGCCGTGAACGAAAACATGCCGCTTCATCATAGGGCACTAATAATTGCTGGTACAACAAATTGAATCGGCCACATCAAACCATTGTTACAAAATAACCATATTATAGAACCCGGCTTAATTGGCAACTACGAAACAGCCAATAACGAAGATCTATATAATGAAGCTAACCTTTTACTAAAACCTGCTCTGCAAAAAGAAAGGCAAGATATTGTTAATAAAATAAATAACACAGAGCCTTCACTTTTATTAATAGGTAGTGCCGAAATTGAAGAAGCAGCCGAACACGGCAGGGTATATTTATTGGCCGTTCCGGCTTATAGGCTAACTACAGATACTGTTCAGCAAAACGAAGAGGAAAGAGCAGTACTGGAACTGCCTGCAGATATAGAATCTATCGAATCAATGGTTCGTAGCGTGGTAGAAAAAGGCGGAAGCGTAGCCGCTGTTGAACTAGGCTCAATCAGCGAGCCAAAAGCCATTTGCAGATACTAAATTAGTGCCTTAAAAATTGACAGCAATAAAAATACCAGCCATTCAAAGCAACCTATCTTTTACTAAGTGTTAATATATATTTAATGAAAACAGGCAAACATAGAATTACTTTAAAAAGGCAGAGTCAATTTGTTGCTGAACTAAAAGATGCCGTAGTTGAAAAAGATGTTGAATCGGCTTATAAAGCAATCTTTCAAGAATATTACGGTACTACTTTCCCGAGTCCTTATGGTTCTGATGGTTATATTGAAGAAAAACAAAGTAGCCTACTAGGTGAAAACGACAAACTCAGCTTATTGTTAGAGGTTAAATTTCGTCTAAACCTAACTAGAAAACAAGACAGGGCTAGAATTGTTGCTCAGACAATATATTATTTAAAAAAATTTCAGCAAGATGGAATAAATTTACCGACAGTTATTGTTGGGGGCGATGAAAACGAAATTTTTACTGTTTATGCCCCAAAGCTTTACGAATATTTAGACAAACCTTACGACTGGTCAATTGCACCAAGTTCGGTATGGGAAAAGAACGAAGAGTTGATTCGTGAACTTAATGACGATCCAAATCTCAATGTATTTGTCTTTGATGTTCGTTCACCAGCTTTTGATATTAACGAAATATTTCGCTCAATAGGTACATTAACGCATCATAATGCCGACTTTAAAAAATTGCGTGTCACAGAGGCTAATATTCGTAAGGTTTTCGATGAATTTTTAAGAGTTGTCTTTGGTGAAAATAATTGGCTACCTGGGGTTAAAAAAATAGGCGCACAAGAAACAGTATCTATTTTTATAAGATCAATTTTAGGTGACCCAGATATTTACATTGTTCCAACTAAAAAAAATATGCTTCATGTTGGTGGTGACAAAGATATACAAATAAATGCCAGTAATTATGATGCTTTCTTTTCAAGGTATGATAGAAAATATACAACTAATGAAATAGATGAAATTACCGCAGTTGCCGATCAGCTAATTGAAGAAATGAAGCGAAGATTCCATGGTGATTTTTGGACACCTACAATTTGGGCTGACCGAGCTATACAAATGATTACTGATGATTTAGGCGCTGATTGGCGGGACAAATTTGTAGTGTGGGACTGCGCAGCTGGTACCAAGAACCTAACCAGAGACTATAGTTTTAAGCGCTTATATTCCTCTACTATTCACCAATCAGAAATAGATATGTCAAAACAATATAATAAGGATGCAAAAGTGTTTCAGTACGACTTTTTGAACGATGATATCGACATAAACCCGGATACAGACCCTAGAACACTTACTAAAATGCCAGAGTCATTATTTTTGGCTTTAAAAAATAACGAACCAATAATTTTTTATACTAACCCACCATACGGTCAAGCAACAAACGCAGGAGCCGACGGTACGCATAAAGCCGGAATAGCCGACACAAAGATAGGGTCAGAAATGCGCAGAATTAAGTTTGCCCACGGTACGGTAGAGCTGTATACCCAGTTTATTTATAGAGTGCAAAAGCTTGCAAAAGACTTTAATTTAACAAATGTCTTCTTCTTCTTCTTCTTCAATAAAGGTTTTTTAGTTAGCCCGGCATTTGAAAAATTTACTGACCAAATGCTTGACCAGTTTAAGTTTAATGGCGGTTTTATGCTTAATGCAGGTGAATTTGAAGGCACTTCAAGCGCATGGGGTATTGTTTTTTCTAATTTCGAAATTAAAAAAGATAACTCACCTCGTCAATCTGAATTTACATTTTCAGTTGAGAAGTCTGATTTTGAAGGTATTGCAAAAATTCAAAACCATACAATGCACAGAGTTAAAGGCAAGGAAACGATAAGTTCTTGGTTAAGAGATATTAAACTACCCAAAGAGCAGTACAATTTTGGTAAATACCCACAGATGAGTTCAGCATTTGGCGCCAGTAAGGGTACTAAGCCTAGGGGTAGGCTGTGCGCGGGCTCAATTGGATATATGGTAAATAATGCAGACTCTATACAAGAAAGCCAAAGGACGGTTAGTATACATTCTACTTCAGCTTATCGTGCTAATGGTACCCCTGTAATTGCAGAAAATTTTGAAAGAGCATGTGTAACTTTTGCGGTCCGTAAATCCATCTTGCCCGATGCCAGCTGGATTAATGATAAAGATACATTTCGCAGGCCTTCAGATAATTTTCAAATATCCAGTGAGTGGCCTTTTTTTGTAACTGACTGTGTGGTTTATTCGTTGTTTCACCGTTCTTCGTATCAAACTAGCTTGCGGAATTTTGCATACCTGGAAGAGCTTTATGATGTATATAACGAATGGTTTTTTATGGCAAAAGACGAAGTTATAAAACTAGCAGAAAAAAATGCATTAAATGATGTTGTGTATGACGCCCGTTCAAGCAATGAGCGTTTTGTATATAAATATTTATCCGACAAAAAACTAAGCCCAGAAGCTAGTGAAGTATTAAAAAAAGGACAAGAACTTATAAGAAAAACATTCGCTAAAAGGTTTTTAGCCGATCAAGACCGACCAGATTGGCACCTTATGACCTGGGATGCTGGTTTTTACCAAGCATATAAAATAACTACTATGTTTAAAGCAGAATTTGCAGACTTCATGACTGAATTCACCTTAACCTACCAAAAACTCGAAACAAAGATACGAAATAAAGTTTACGAAGACAAAATATTAGAAAAATAATTTTTATCACGGATACTTATTTTATTAATAAATATTCATCTTGAAGATTAATTTCTTATCTTATTATGGCTTTATTTTAGAAATTTTTTTGAGTTTAAGCCCAACACTTGTCTGAGAAACATGCATACTCATACCGTCAATATACAGCATTGCATCATTTATAGGTTTTTGCGGTGAGTATCCAAAAGTGTCTTGCCTTTTCATATATGTTTCATCAAATAGTTTGGTAATTTTATTAAAATCGGCTAATTCTTTTTTGGTATTTTTTATTCTTATGTAGTCCTTTACGAAGTCTGCGAGAATTCGTTGCTTATTGACTCGAATTTGCTCAACATCGCTCCAGAATGAAGCATTATTATATCTAATAGCTTCGTCCAATAGTGCACATTTCCCATAAAAATCTGTTAACATATCCCATTCGTCGCGATCAAAATCTCTTACAAAAAGATATTTATATTTACTCCAGCTATCTGCCTGCATTACTATTATATCTGTAGCAAGAAAATTTAGTGATAGATTCTGCTTAATTGTCTTCAGTGCTCTTTCTGCGTTTTTTATTTCTAATAAAATAATATTAGCTGCATCTTTTTTTTGGTCTCGTTTCTGTCGCCAATAAATATAACCCGCCAAAGAACCGGCCAGTAGTGTAATAAGCCCAATAAAAAAATTAGAATTTAAAAAATTAATAACTAGAGGCATAAAGATAATATAATTTATGCCCACCCGTAACAATAAGGATACACTTAATTAATTTTTTAAACAACGATATATCAGAAGGCGTGCCCACGCTAGGTTTGATATAGGCTTTAAGCTTTGTCCCTATGGGGTTTCGAATACTACAACACTAAAACAGGGTCGTAATAGCACCATAAAAGTGCAATGACGACCCTGGCTA
>CAZJDP010000034.1:3093-5865 GCA_964544805.1 uncultured Candidatus Saccharibacteria bacterium | reverse complement strand
TTACTTTTTCAGCCAATAAAATCATTCTTTGACAAATTTACTACAAAGATTTTTTATCAAGACAATTACGAGCCTCAGCAGTTACTTAATGATTTGAACGCCATATTAGTTTCGAGTACGGATATTAGATATCTTATAGATCAAGCATCTGTAATCATAGAAAAATATCTTCACCCGACTTATGCCCAAATATTATTAGATGTTAATGATCCAATTTCAAATCAAAACACACGAAATTTAAAAACACTTAATAAGTCAGTACTTGCAGAATTAAATATTTATGACACCAGATTGTTTAATCTTACAAAAATAAGAAAAGAAGATATTAATTTGAGAAACTTTTTTAATAAAGAGAAAGTTAGTTTTATCATATTTATGAACGCCAATAATTTTAGTGATGGCTATTTAATGCTCGGTGATAGAAAAAGCGGTAATGAATACTCTCAAAAAGATATTCAAACCATTCAGGCTGCTGTTGATTCAATATATATTGCTACCCAGAATGCATTAAAGTACCAACAAATTAAGAATTTTAATATAGAGCTTGAACAAAAAGTGGAAAGTGCAACCAAAAAGCTGGTTCAATCTAATACTAAACTAAAAGAATTGGATTCGGCAAAAGATGAATTTATAAGCATGGCCAGCCATCAGCTGCGAACGCCGCTAACAAGTATTAAAGGTTATATTAGTATGATTTTAGAAGGCGATGCCGGAGAAATTAACGATCTGCAAAAAAAGTTTTTAAACCAAGCCTTTATTAGCAGCCAGCGAATGGTTTATTTAATTAGCGATCTGCTTAATGTCAGCCGTTTAAAAACCGGCAAATTTATAATTGAAAACAGAGAAACATATTTGCCGGATACGGTAGAAGAAGAGCTTAGGCAGCTGGGCGAAACAGTAAAAGCCAGAGGGCTGAAAATAGAATACAAAAAACCTAAAAAATTCCCAATGGTTATGCTAGACGAAGATAAAATAAGGCAGGTTATTATGAACTTTGCCGACAACGCTATTTATTACACACCATCTGGTAAGATTACGGTTGAGCTAAAAGCTACAGATACTACAGTTGAATATACGGTTAAAGACAGCGGCATAGGCGTTCCCAAACATGAACAGCACCACTTATTTACAAAGTTTTACCGGGCTGGAAATGCCCGCAAAGCCCGCCCGGACGGCACTGGCTTAGGGTTATTTATGGCCAAAAAAGTTATTACCGCCCAAGGCGGCACAATACTATTTAGCAGCGAAGAAGGCAAGGGAAGCACATTTGGTTTTGCTTTCCCTCGTTCCAAAATCGAAAAAACATCATAAAAAAATGTTGTCAAATTAAAACGAAAAGATTATTATTTTATATATAAGTAAAAAAGGAAAAGAAAAGGGTAAAAAAATGTTCGATTTAGATGAAGAATTTTTAGCAGATATTGGTATAGCAACTATGCCGGAACCTGCTCGCAGTACTTTAGTTACAAACATAAAGAAATTAATACAAAACAGGCTAAATATTAAGCTAGCCGACGAACTGACAGACGAAAAGGTAAGTGAACTAGAAAGAATTAGCTCATCTATAGATGACGCAAAATGGTGGCTAGGCGAAAACTTTCCTAAATATCAAGCTTCTGCAGAATTCGAACAGTTTAAAAACCAAGTTACCGACGGTAGCGATCCTGTATCTTTATTTGCCCAAAGCAAGTGGTTTCAGATGAACATTCCAAATTTTGCATTGTTATTACAACAAACTTTAGATGAAGTTAAGAGCGAACTAAAAACTGTTGGTACTGGGGTGCCAGCTTAATTTTGCCGATAGGAAAATGATATGTCAGAAGAACAACAAAACAGTGGCGAAAGCTTACATGATACTCCAGAGCAACAATTAGATACAGATGATGCAGTGTTACAAGAGCTTGCAGTGGGTCATGACCAGCAACAACAGCAAATAGCCGCAATGCAGGCTAGGATAGATGAGCTTGAAGCTAGGCTAGCAGCCCAGGTTTCAGGTACAGTTGGCAGCGATTCTGAATCAGAAAATGGTCGTGAAGTCGAACAATTGTCTGACACGGCCCGTGACCTAGAAAGACTCGCAGCTATTACTGGTCGCCCTGCAGATGACAAAGAATTATTAAAATTGCACCTAAGATTAAAACTAGATCAGTTTAACACTTTAACAGAAGCGTATGATGCCCAAGAAGGTACTGTTAGGCAAGAGGGTTTTATGCAAGATATGGCAACGGCTAAAAGAGAGCTAGAAGAAGCCATGTTTTTATGCGACCCAGCTATTCGTAAAGTTTTTGAAAAGCAAGAAAGAGTACGGCTCCAATTAGAAAGAACTACAGACCCAAGCGAAAAAAGAAGATTAATGCAAGAACTTAGGCGCTTAAAAGATCATGGAAGAATAGTAGGAAATGAACAGCCCAGAAGGGATATTGCTGATAGATTCACAGACAGGCTTGGCGATATAGCCTCTAGCTTAGATGGAAGTGAGATATTAGCGACCTATGAACTTCATAAAGGGGAATACCCAGAAGATCCTATTTCTAGTAGGCGCAGAACAGATACGGTCGATTGGCGCGGTAGGCCAGAATATGATGAAAATGGTGTTTATATAGGTTCATCACCTGAAAAAAATGAAGGCAGATGGGTGCTTGAGCCAAAACCACCATTAGAATCTCAAGATTCTACAGAACCTCCAATCGATCAGCCACCCGAACCACCAAAACCACCAGAACCTCCAATCGATCAGCCACCCGAACCACCAAAACCACCAGAACCTCCAAT
>CAZJDP010000034.1:0-2993 GCA_964544805.1 uncultured Candidatus Saccharibacteria bacterium | reverse complement strand
CAGAACCTCCAATCGATCAGCCACCCGAACCACCAAAACCACCAGAACCTCCAATCGATACTCCGCCATCAGAAAAAGTAGAAGTACCACCATTCAATCTAGGAGATTATCCTGAGCTTTATGCCCGTATGAAGAATTTGGTTGGTGGTGATAAAGAAAAACTAGAAGCAGAAGCAGAACGAGTTTCGCAAGAAATAGCAGCCAATATGGCAGCTCGTAGGCAGAATTTCTTAGTAGAAAACCCTAACGCAACCCCAGAGCAATTGAGCCAGTTTATGTTGCAGTGTTTAGTAGAAGCCGAGAATAAACTGCAAGACGATATATTAGCCGCCATAGATGGCCGTGGGTATACCGATGCCGAAGGACATGAAAAGGGCAAGAGCGCCTTGCGTCGTTTTGGTGCCTGGATGGACAGACATGGTAAAGCACTTAAAAGGGGTATGTTAATAGCTGGTGCTGTTGGTGTAGTAGGCTTAACAGCTGGTGTTGCAGCCGGTGCTATAGTACCCGCCTTTGCAATTGGCGCCGGTACGGCTTGGGGGGCAGCCAGGGGCGCATTAGCTGGCCTGGGTATGTCTAGGCATGGTTCAAAAGAAAGTGCATCTAAAACGGTTGATGTAACAGAATTTTTGCGAATGAGCCCAGAAGACCAGGCTAAGTACGCTAGTATTACGGATTATTTAATGGACCAATTCAATAAATCTGCAGATGCTGACCATAGAACCAATGTCAGAAGATCTGCTATAGCAGCTTCCATTGGTGCGCTTGTTGGCGGTATAGCTGGATCTATAAGCTTCAATTCGCCACATACAGTATCTGAGACACATCCAGTACCGAATGATCCGCCTGAAATTCCTCACCACACAATTAAGGACGGAGAACTAACTGGCCAGGTTATTCAAAAAACACTAAACCAGATGGGGCTTAACGGAGACAGGTTTGTTAACCCTGACGGCTCTACGAATCTTGATTTAATTGTTAATAAATATTTTGGCGGTGATTGGAACCTATGGCATAGTGTCAACGCGTTACCTAATGGAACCCATTCTATGGCAGGGGCTGACAGTATGTCTAACGAAGGTATAAAGAGAGTTCTTGAAACTATCGTTAACAATCACGATTGGGGTACTCACCTAGAGGGCAGTACTTCTACTCAGCTACTTCCTAATCTTCCAGCTAATATAGCTGCGCAAATTAGCGGGCTTTTCCTAGCAGGTGGACTGTCTAGACAGGCTGCAGAGTCGACGCGGCCATCTCAAAGAACTCAAGCAAGTGCTTCGGATAGCCAAACACGACCGGGTCCAACACCTAACCCAGTTATACCACCGCCAGTAAGGGTTAGGTCGTCGCAAGGAGAAGGCAGACCAGAACCTACGGAAACAACAACAGGAATCGATGGCCCAATAGATGGTGGCCCCGTAGTTACGGAGACCTCAGAAGGCCCGGAAGGAACTGAACAAGAACCTGAGACATACGAGTTTGGCGGATCTGCCAATGAGCTAAATCCTAATGATACTTATGGCTTAGACAATGGCACTACTCCTAATCCGATACCAGTAAGGTTTGAAGGCAGGGATAATAGAGGTAGATATGTATTCCGAGACAGAGAGAGCGGTCGACTAATGGTTTATGCCACAGGCCAAATAGAAGGACCTAACGGTATGTTAAGATCCGGAGTATTTAAAGAAGTAACCAGCTAGTTTGTCGGTAGCATTAAACTTGCTATAATTATTAGTAACTGACCGTGCTCTTATAATAAAAAACACCCCTTCTATCGAGGGGTGTTTTTTGTGCTTTAACGGTTCGCGGTCAGCTTTTGTTATTTTCTTCTTCTAAGGTATAGTTGGTAGCCGGCTGCACCTAAACCGCTGGCTGCGGCAGCTGCCAAAGCAACACCTTCTGGGCCAGTGTTTGGTAATGCGCTAGCTAATACTACTTTTTCTGGTGTTGGGGGTGTTGGTGGTTCTGGTGGTTTTGGTGGTTTTGGTGGCTCTGGTGCATTGAATGCCACTGTTTTTACACAACTGTTAGCACTTACAGTTTCAGTTTTACCGTTAACTGTTCCACTAACATAACCTGTGACTACGAAACCGCCGTCTTTTGCATAAGAATGCTCAGAAGACTGCTTATTTACAACTGTACCATCGCCAAAATTGATACTATAGCCTGTAATTGCTGCGCCGTTTGTGGCTTGGCCAGACACTGTAGCCTTAACTTGTCTTTTATCTTTGTTAAGAATAGTTAAGTCCAAAGCACTACATACCAATGATTGAGTAGGTGGTTTTGGAGGCGTATCCATCTTTACCTTAACCTGTAAGGTTACATATCCACTGTATTGGAAGCATCCATTAATATTGCCTAAAGATGCACCTGTAGTAACAATAGAATCGTTAACCGCTACAGTTCCGCTATTTGTCTGCCATTTTGCTGATCCGGCTACATATTCTAAGTTAAAGGCTTTGTCGCCGTAAACACTCATAGTGTCATTTATAGTACCTGGGTTAGCGTTATCGGCAGTAATAAAAGCAACCATATTGCTATCTGCTTGTTTGGCAGTAGGAACAAGTACTCTAACTCTTACATTTTTTGCTAAAGCTGCTGCTTCACCAATAATATTAGGGTCTGCATTGTTGTGAACATAAGCTCTTAAAACAATGACATCGCCATCTTTTACTTTCATTCTATCCTGAACATTGGCACCGCCAATGCTGCCAGCAAAGAATGGTCTTTCGTCGCCTACAACAGGGTTGTTTACAAACGAGTTAAATACGACATGGTCTGCACCATGACAAATGTTGCCGTTACAAGTATATGTTGGCCTGTCGGCTGGGTAGTAGCCTGCAAAAGCTACTGAGCTTATTAGTCCAACAATACTAACTATTGCAACAAAACTTGCGAAGAATTTTGTTAACTTCATGTTAGTTCCTCTCTGGCATGCTTAAAAAAGCAGGCCAAAAAATTAAATTACTATAATTTATTTAAAATTTATGATG
>CAZJDP010000033.1:0-5962 GCA_964544805.1 uncultured Candidatus Saccharibacteria bacterium | reverse complement strand
GCTTAGTCAGCCAGTTGAGATTATTTACGGACTGTTTGATCTGCTAATAATACCTAAAAATTATAAATACCTACAAAAAAAGATGCCCGGATTAAAAATAACTAAAACTAGAGCCGGTCACATAATGAGCCCAAATTATTCTAAGCTAATAGCCAGCCGGCTATTGTCTGGTCTTGCCAAGAAGCCTTAAGACCTCGATATATAACCATATAAGAGTAACCATTAAGGCAAATGCGCCGTACCATTCAAATATTTTGGGCATTTTGCGCGCTTCGGCTTGTTTAATAAAATCAAAGTCTAATATTAAATTTAAGGTGGCAATAAAAACAACAACTACACTAAATATTATGCCAAGCGTTCCCGTATCAAAAATAAGAGGAGCGGTAATTTTAAAGAAAAAACTTAAAATAAAAGCAATGAAATAATATAATGCAACGCCAATGGTAGCAATAAACACTCCGGTGCGGAATTTATTTGTAACTTTTATTAGCCCAAGCCAAAATGCCCACAGACTGACAAAGAAAATAGCGCCGGTTAAGCCAATTGCCTGGACAACAATACCGCTAAACTGGGCATTGTAGATCTGCGATATAGCGCCCAGAACAAAACCTTGAGCCAGGGCGTATATAGGACCGGTAATAACTGCCCAAGCTGGCTTAAAGACAGAAACAAGTGCTGCTATAAAAGCCAACATAGAAAAACCTAAGACAGATATTAAAGACGATCCAGAAGCGCTGGCCATGGCTTGCCAGCCAAAATATCCGGCTCCTACGGTTAAAGTCAGTAAAAATAATATTTTTAAGCTAGTGCCTGAAATTGTTGCAGTTTTTGTATCTTCAATAGCTGCTATTCGGTCTAAGGCCGGCTTTGACAGCGATGGGTTACCTGATTGCTGCATAATAATTACTCCTCTTTATTTTAGAAGTAATTATAGCAAAAATTAGGCTTAATTTTTGGCAAAATGTAGTACAGTATAGGTACAGCCGTCATTAAGGTTTAGTCTTTCGCTAATACCTATATGGGTAAAATCGCCAATCATAATTTCATAATGAGACGGACTATTAACTAGTGCTTTAAAAGCATCGTTTCTAGATTCATAACACTTAGCTAAGTTTTCACCGACTTTTTCGCTAAAAGGAGACTGACGCCAAATAAAATCTGAAAAGCTGCTGCCGTAAGGGCTAAAATGTCCCCAGTAATTGTTATTTATCATATCCTGCGCTTTTAGCGCTGCTGATTTTTCTAGGGCAGGACTATAAAATAAATATGTTTTTCCGGCAGAAGCTCTAAGGTTATTGATTTTTTCTATGTAAAAAATATCTGCTGAGTTTATGGTTTGAGCTTTAGCACCGCTGTATACTACTGCGCTGGCGGCCGGCGAGGCGGCTTGGGTGCTCATTACTCCAAACATGAATAGAAAAATTATGACAGCCAAAGGATATCTTAAATAAACAACATATTTAAAAAATGTTGCTTTAAAAAGTCTTTGTTCGGTCTTTAATTTTTCTTGAATTATATTAAATAATTCTTGCCGTTGCTCTATCACAACAAATCTCCCTAAAACTTATATAAATTTGTTTTAATGGTCTTTGTTGCTGTTTTTAAGGTGTTAATTTATAGATGACAACAGACTGCTATCTACTTGAAATAATACAATAATATTGTTTAATATGCAATAGGTTTTTTTACAGAAATAAAAAAATATATAGTGTAAAAATGGGCTAAAAATAAAGTTTTAGCTATTGTTCAAAAACTTTTGCAACTGCGTTCACAACTTGTGGGTCAAGAGGGCTGGGAATTATATTATCTGCTGACGGTCGTTGAATAATGGCAGCTATTGCTTCGGCAGCTTTAATTTTCTTATCCTCTGTAATTGGCTTTCTGCTTAATAACGCGCCTTTAAAAATACCCGGAAAAGCCAAAACATTATTTACTTGGTTCGGGTAATCGCTTCTGCCGGTTGCTACAACTGCCGCGCCAGCTGCTTTGGCATCATCTGGGTAAATCTCTGGTTCTGGGTTGGCCAGAGCAAAGATAATCGGTTGGTTAGCCATTTTCTTAACCATTTCTTTGGTAATATTGCCCGGGCCCGATACCCCAATAATAATATCTGCACCCGATACAACTTCATCGACAGAAACCGTCAAGTTAGATAAATTTACAAAATCTAGAAGCCGTTGTTTTGATTCATTTAAATCTGAACGGTGTTTATGAAGAACACCTTTGCTGTCAACTGCAAACATTCTAGGGCCGCTTCCATTGCCATCAACCGATAATCTTTTTCCGTATTCATGCAATAATTTGGCAATAGCCACGCCAGCGGCACCGGCTCCAATAATCACAATTTTTGAATCTCTTAAATTGCGGCCCGTAACTTGGCAGGCATTAATAAGCCCAGCTAGTACAACCACGGCCGTACCATGCTGGTCATCATGCATTACCGGAATAGTCAATTTCTTCTTTAACTGCTCTTCAATGTAAAAGCAATTAGGAGCAGATATATCCTCTAAGTTAATCCCGCCAAAACTAGGCGCAATATTAATAACAGTTTTAATAACTTCTTCTGGATCTTGGGTATCTAGAACAATCGGAAAAGCGTCAATACCAGCAAACTTTTTAAATAAAATGGCTTTACCCTCCATAACGGGCAAGGCGCCTTCCGGGCCAATATTGCCTAATCCCAGTACGCTTGAACCATCAGAAACTACCGCAACACTATTATTAACGGCTGTATATTGATAAGTTTCGCCCGGATTTTTTGCCAAATAAGATGAAACTCCGGCAACACCAGGGCTATAGTAAATACTTAAATCTTCCCTAGATCCTAAAGGTACTTTCGATTCTATTTTAATTTTTCCCTTACGCTTTTTATGTTCTTCTAAAGATTTTTTATAAATATCCATAACAATCAATTATATTACTTTTCTGTTCAAATAAACTAACATAGCTATAAATAATAAGTTTGACATTTCGCACATATAATTATAATATTTTCTTTATAATAGGAGGTAAGTTAAATATGTATGAAACAATAAGGAAAAAACTTGAAAAAACCTTAAGCAAAAGAACAATTGCTACTGTAGGGGGTCTTGCTTTAGTTACAGCCGGCCTGTCGGGATGTGCCGGGCAAGAAACAGAAGTAGACTATACAATAGGTGTGAACTGCCCTGATAACAGTAAAATAAAAATATTAGAAGCTAGCCAAACCTCATTCGAAGAATATAATGTTGACATTACCTGTCTTGACGAAAGTGGAAAGAAATTAGCACCACAATCAATCGGTTTGCTCAAGGGGCCAGGAACTGTAATAAATGACTCCACAACTGACGACTACACTCCGGTTAAAATAAATGCCACTTATAACAAGGGCGGTTTTTTTGGTTCACAGTACCCTGAAGTTGCATGGACAACAGAAATGAAAGAGGCTCCCGGGGTAGGTACAGTTAATATAAAAGATATAGAAAAACTCAACGAAGTTACAGCCGTTAAGTAATCAAAAATATAATTTATAAAGAGTTTCTAGCAGAGGCTCTTTTATTTCTCTGAAACTACCAACCTACAATTATATTCTAATAACCATACCAATTATTAACAAAATAGTTTATAATAGTCTGGATAATTAAGAGGGAACTAATGTCTAGTAATACTATTGAACTAAAATTAAAACCAAGGACCAAAATTGGCAAAGGATTAAAAGCCCTGAGACGGGAAGGTGTTGTCCCGGCGGTTATTCATTATCATGGAAAAGAGTCTATTCTTGCCGAAGGACAGTACCGTGATTTTGAGGTTACCTATAGCACGGCTGGCAAAAGCCAAACAGTAAACTTAAATTTAGATGGTAAAAATTACTTGACCATTATTAGAAATGTTGATTTTGACCCAACCAAACATTCTATCCGCCATATTGTTTTCCAGGCCGTTAAGCAAAATGAAGCGCTAGAAACAGAGGTGCCAATAGTTTATGCCGATACAGAAATTCCTGCCGAAAAGAAAAGCTTAATGGTGCTTAAAGAGTTGGACGAATTGCTAGTTAAAGCACTACCGAAAGATTTGCCCGAAAAAATTGAAGTAGATTTAAGCTCATTAGAAAACGCTGGTGATGTTGTTAGAGTAGAGTCAATTAAAGCTCCAGCGGGCGTAACCATAATGACCGCTCCAGATACTCCAGTAGCAATTGTTGAAGTTCCAAAAGATCAAATTGCCGAAGCAGATGCCGCAGCCGAAGCTATTGCTGAAAACGCCGATAAGCCAGCAGAAGAAGCTGCCGAGGCCGAAGCAAAACCAGCCGAAAATTAGTTAATTTTCCTAGGCTTATAAAAAACCGCTCAGTTTTCAGAGCGGTTTTTTAAATACCCGATAAGCCAAATAGTAAACCGACTACATAGGTAGCTGTCATGGCTAGCATACCGCCAAAGAACACCCTAACCATAGCTTTTTTGACATGTGCATCACTCATTTTGGCGCTTACATTGCCTGTTATTAAAAGGGCAATGCCAACGGCAACAAATGTTACCGGCACCCTAAAGCTAACTGGTGGTGCTAAAATTGCCAAAACCGGTATTAAACCGCCAATAGTGAACGATATAGCCGAAGCTATGCTGGCTTGCCAAGCACTGGTTAGCTCATCTTGCTTTAAGCCAAATTGCAGCTCTAAATGAGCAGCTAAAGCATCTTTATTTGTTAATTCAACGGCAACGGATTTAGCAGTTTTAGTGCTTAGGCCTTTTTGTTCATATATTTCTACCAGCTCCTGTAGCTCGCCTTCAGGGTCCTCGGCTATTTCTTTGGTTTCTTTTTCTATATATGATTTTTCGGCGTCTCTTTGGGTGCTGACAGAAACAAATTCACCAACTGCCATTGAAAACGCCCCGGCAACCAAACCAGCCAGTCCGGCAACTAGTATTGCAGTCTTATTTTGACTGGCGCCGGCCACGCCAACAACTAAACCAGCCATAGATACTATGCCGTCATTAGCACCTAACACACCGGCGCGTAGCCAATTTAGTTTAGATTTTGTATTTTCTACATGTTCCATTCCAAAGTTAATTTTACTCTTTTTGTATATTTATACCAACCAACTATATAATTAAGAAAATGCTTATAAAAAATATAAAGCTCTTTGGACAATTGACCTTATTTGAAGCTTATAGATACAGAGTCTACCCAAGTGAACTTTTGGCAATAGTAGCTAGAAGGATTACAGAAGTAACTTTATATATTACATTTTGGTTAATAATTAGCCGTTATTCAACTGTTACAATAAGCGCCCAAAACATTATTGGCTATTATTTAATTATTAACGGCTTGACTAGCTTTTTCTTTACGCAAATGGGGGCCGGCTCAGATTTAATTAAACAAATTAGAACCGGTGAACTTAACCAAGTGCTAATAAAACCAATGCCGGCACTATTCAGTCCATTTGCAAGTAGAACAGGTAAAAATTTTATCAACTTAATACTAGGCCTGCTGCAAGTTGTCATAGGTATTATTATTGCTGGCGGGCTAGGAAATAGTAATTATTACCTTTTGCCCGTACTAATATTTAATGCTCTTGTTATAAATATTGCCTTAAATATTATCTTAGGCTGCTTAGGATTTTACTTTATTGAAGCAGGGGGCATAAAAAACATGTTTTTACATATAATAAGCTTATGCGGAGGCGTGTTGATGCCGCTATTTTTTATGCCTACGGCAGTAGCTAATGCTCTACAAATATTTACGCCTTTTCCTGCAGCCCAATACCAACTAACAATTTTCTTACAAGGGCAATACCCGCTAAACTACTGGTTTGTATTAATCGGCTTTTTTTGGGCGATTGCCACCATGTTTTTAGCTCTTAAGTTTTGGCAATTTAGCCTAAGCAAATACGAGGCAGTTGGCGCATGAAAAGATATTTATTAGTTATATACGGCCTAGCCAGAGACCGCTTAAGAAACGAAACAGCATATTTACCAAATATTTT
>CAZJDP010000032.1:0-6008 GCA_964544805.1 uncultured Candidatus Saccharibacteria bacterium | reverse complement strand
GTCGTCATAGAAGAGGGCGAAGTAGAATATGTGTCTGTCATACCTATTGGCAGCCAAAACCTAACAAACGACCTGGCAATAGGCCTAAAAACAGACCTTGACATTGCAGAAGCTGTCAAAAAAGCTCATGCTTCATTAGATGATTCTATAGAGCCGCCAGAAGAGGTCAGTGTTGAGCACAGCGGTAAAAGATACTCATTTAGCGAAAAAACCGTCAGAATGGTCGTAGAAGCCCGCATAGACGAACTATTGGAACAAATTGAACGAGAATTCAAAAAAATTGGCAAAAGTCGTAAGCTGCCTGGTGGAGTAGTAGTTGTCGGCGGTATGGCAAATATGCCGGGCATTGCTGAATATTTTAAAGATGCCCTGCAACTGCCTGCTAAAACCGGCATAATTCAAAACACAGGTGGCTTTATTGATACGGTTAATGCACCAGAATACGCCACGGCTGTCGGCCTAATGATGCTAGACATGTTGTTGTCAGATACACCTTTGCAAGGTGGAATTATGGGTATGGCGGCCGATGGCGCCGGCCTGTTCAACAAAATTAAGAAAATCTTTTCTTAGGCAACTGGCCTTGAATATTATTTTTATACTGTGTATTAATGCTTAAAAAATATGAGCACTTTTTTAATATGTACGGTATAATGACTGTATAAATTAAGTATTTAAACAGGTATAAACCAGGAGAAATAATGCCTCAAGTAAAGCCTCCTATTGAAACTTTTGCCCGAATTAAAGTATTGGGTGTTGGCGGTGCCGGTGGTGCTGCAATTAACAGAATGGTAGATGCCGGAGTTAAGGGCGTTGAATTCGTAGCAATTAACACAGATGCCCAGGCGCTGCATCATTCAAAAGCAGATGTTAAGCTGCACATTGGCGGTGATATGACCAAGGGCCTTGGTGCTGGTGCCGACCCAAGTGTTGGCGAAACAGCAGCTGAGACTTCTATAGACGACATTAAAAAAGTGGCCGAAGGTGCCGACATGGTTTTTGTAACTATTGGCGCTGGTGGTGGTACCGGTAGCGGTGCTGGCTTTGTGGTTGCCAAGGCTGCCAAAGAAGCCGGGGCATTAGTTGTCGGGTTCGCCACTAAGCCATTTGCATTCGAGGGCGAAAAAAGACGCCGTAATTCTGAATATGCTATTGAAAAACTTAAAGACAATGTCGACACTTTAATTACTATTCCCAACGACAGATTGTTACAAACAATTGACCGTAAAACACCGCTGCTAGAAGCTTTTAAAGTGGCCGATGATGTTTTAAGGCAAGGTGTGCAGGGCATATCAGATCTTATTACAGTCCACGGCCTAATTAACCTAGACTTTGCCGATGTAAAAGCAGTTATGCAAAATGCCGGTTCAGCTTTAATGGGTATTGGCCGGGCTAGCGGTGACGACCGGGCAGTTGAAGCGGCTCACCAAGCTATTGAATCGCCGCTGCTTGAGGTTTCAATAGATGGCGCAAGGGGAATCTTATTTAATGTTATTGGCGGTTCAGACATGACCATGAACGAAATTAACGCCGCCGCCGAGACAATTACCGCCGCAGCCGACCCAGATGCCAATATTATTTTTGGCGCAGCCATTAACCCAGAACTTGAGGGCGAAATTATTGTCACTGTTGTGGCCACCGGTTTTGATGTTGCTTATTTTGCTAGGCAGAAAGAAGCGCCGAAAGCCGATTCTTCACTAGCGGCCAGCAATATTGGCCAAGTAGATGACGAAGACGAAGAGGTAAAATCTTCTTTTAGCTATGACGACGATAAAGAAGACAGCCAAGAATCTGCCAGCACAGAAACTACTGCCGAAGAAAAAGAAGAAACTGCTAAACCCGAAGCAGTCACTGAAGAAAAGCCCCTTAAAGAAGAAGAAATCGAAAAGGTTGATCTTAATATAAATAGCGAAGATTCAAAAGATAAGCTAGGCGACATGGGTGACTTAAAAGACGATGCTCCAACGCAAAATATTTGGACATTCGATTCTGACAAACAAGAAGACACTAAGTTTGACAAACCATCTTTCTTACGCCGTTTAACAAGGCGCAAGCATAAAGACGAAGACGACGATTAACAGATAAAACTAGCCTTATATGGCAGGGTGAAAAATACTACGAAAAAAGCTTGCAAACGCTATATAAAGTGCTTACAATATAATCATTCACACTATATGTAGTGATGGTACATTAGAAGGGAAAAGCGAGTGAAGTGTAACCAGTGTCAAAATCCTGATACAAAAGTAATCGAGTCAAGGGATGTAGCAGAAGGCCAGTCGACTAGAAGGCGTCGCGAGTGCATTAAGTGTAAAGCTAGATTCACTACCTACGAAAGGCTTGAAAGGCCGCAGCTAATTGTTATTAAACGGCATGGTGGCGCCCGGCAACTATATGATAGGGAAAAATTGATGGCTGGTCTTCATAGAGCCTGCGGTAAAACGCCTGTAACAAGTTTGCAACTCGAATCGTTAGTATCGAACATAGAAAACAAACTTTATAGTCGCGGCGAGGCAGAAATAGAATCAGCTGAAATAGGCGATTTAATATTAGACGGCCTAGCCGAACTATCCGAAGTTGCTTATGTTAGGTTTGCCAGCGTTTACCAAAGGTTTAAAGATGTTAATGAATTTGAAAAAGTTCTTGAAAAACTTCGTTCCAAAAACAAATAATTAATTTTAGTTAATATTTACGAGAGACTTTAGCTAAAATTGGCCGATCCCTTTTAGTGAAAAACAATAATTAAATCTAAAAAAGGGGTAAAAAAATGTCACAAACAACATCTTTAGGCATTAGGCGGCTATTTACAGACGAAGGAGCCGAAGGCTATGCCGAAATCGATTGGGTAACTACAGATTCTGTAATTATGAACCCAATGACCGGCAAGCCGGTTTTTGAACAAAAATCAGTAGAATTTCCGAAAGGCTGGTCATTAAACGCAATAAATATTGTGGCCCAAAAGTATTTTGCCGGAACCCCAGGAACAGAAGAAAGAGAGACATCTTTAAAAGATACTATAGATAGAATTGTCGACACTATTACTAAAGAGGGCCTAGAAGAAGGCTATTTTTCTGGCAAAAAAGAAGCCGAAAATTTTAAACAAGAACTTAAATATATTTTGGCAACCCAAAGAGCCGCTTTTAACAGCCCAGTATGGTTCAATATTGGCGTGCCTAGCCGCGCCCAGCAAGCAAGCGCCTGTTTTATATTAGGCGTAGAAGATACTATGAAATCAATTCTTAATTGGTATGTCGAAGAGGGAATGGTTTTTAAGGGTGGTTCAGGTGCGGGCGTAAACCTGTCTAAAATTCGCTCCAGCCAAGAGCGATTAAGCGCTAGCGGCGGTAAGGCTAGTGGTCCGGTTAGTTTTATGCGAGGAGCCGATGCCAGTGCCGGCACCATTAAGAGCGGCGGCAAAACGCGTAGGGCAGCTAAAATGGTTATTTTGAATGCCGATCACCCAGATATAGAAGAGTTTATTTGGTGTAAAGCTATAGAGGAAAGAAAAGCCCGCGTACTTCAAGAAAACGGGTTTGATATGAGCCTGGACGGCAAAGATAACTTTAGCGTTCAGTATCAAAACGCTAACAATTCAGTCAGGGTTACCGATGAATTTATGCAAGCAGTCGTAGATGATGCAGATTGGGACTTAAAGGCCATTAAAAACGGTGAAGTTGTTAAAACCGTCAAAGCCCGCGATTTGTTTAGGCAGTTTGCCGAAGCAACCTGGGAATGTGCCGATCCAGGTATGCAGTTCGACAGTACTATAAATAAATGGCATACAACTCCGAACGCCGGCAGAATTAATGGCTCTAACCCTTGTAGTGAATACATGCATTTAGACAATTCAGCCTGTAATTTAGCCTCAATTAATTTGCTTAAGTATTTAAATTCAGACAATACATTTGATGTTGAAGGTTTTAAGCACACTGTAGAAGTGTTATTTACTGCCCAAGAAATTCTAGTTGGCTATTCAAGCTATCCTACTGAATCAATTACCAAAAATGCCCGGGCTTACAGAGAACTAGGCTTAGGTTACGCCAATTTAGGGGCGCTATTAATGGCCCAAGGGCTTCCTTACGATTCAGACGAAGGTCGAGCTCAGGCAGCCGCTATAACCGCTTTAATGACTGGTCATGCTTACGCAACCAGTGCCAAGCTAGCTAGACGGGTTGGTCCTTTTGCCGGCTTCTTAAAAGATCGTGACGCGATGATTAATGTTTTAAAAATGCACCGAGCAGAAGTAGATAATATAGATGCCGGATTAGTTTCAGAAGATCTGCTAAGTTCTGCTGCAACTGCCTGGGACGAAGCAATTGAACTAGGTGAAGAATACGGCGTTCGTAACAGCCAAGCATCTGTCCTTGCTCCTACCGGCACAATAGGTTTAATGATGGACTGTGATACCACTGGAATTGAACCAGATTTAGGCTTAGTTAAAGTTAAAAGGTTAGTTGGCGGTGGAACAATGAGTATTGTTAACCAAACTGTGCCTAGAGCATTGCGGCAGCTAGGCTATACCAAGACAGAAACCGAAGATATTGTTAATTACATAGACCAAGAAAAGACAATTATCGGAGCACCACATTTAAAGCCAGAGCACCTACCAGTTTTTGCCTGTTCTATGGGTGATAATTCTATCCATTATCTAGGTCATGTCAAAATGATGGCAGCAGTCCAGCCGTTCTTGTCTGGGGCTATTTCTAAAACAGTTAACATGCCAGAAAGCGCTACCGTAGAAGATATTGAACAACTACATATAGATTCTTGGAAAATGGGTCTTAAGGCTGTGGCAATTTATCGTGACAATTGTAAGGTAGCTCAGCCTCTATCTATGGCTAAAAAAGATGGCGCAGAAGATGACAAGCAGGCTAGCGCTCAGGCTCCAGAAGTTGCCGCAGAGTCATTTGTTGTTAAGGGTGCGGTTAAGCGAGAACTGCCAAAAAGGCGCTCTAGCCACACATACGAATTTCATGTTTCAGACGCTAAAGGCTTCTTTACAGTTGGCGAATACGAAGACGGAACACCTGGTGAATTGTTTATTCATGTCGCCAAACAAGGCTCAACTCTATCTGGTTTAATGGATTCGTTCGCTATATCTGTCAGCCATGGTTTGCAGTATGGCGTGCCGCTAAAAAGTTATGTTAAAACAATGATGAGCAGAAGCTTTGCGCCCAGCGGAATAACCGATGACCCGCAGATTCGAACTGCTGCATCAATAACAGATTACATCTTCAGAAGATTAGCCTCAGACTATTTATCGTTCGACGACAGGCTAGAGCTAGGTCTTGCTAGCATCGATGATATGCCATCTGATAATCAGACTACTCTGTTAAAAGAGGAAACAGAAGCTCCGGCTGTTACCCAGCAACAGCCCGAAACTATCAGCCACACTGCTACTAGTACAGAACCAGCAGTTAAAGCACAAGCAATTAAAGTTGCAAAAGACGATACTGCTCCGTTATGCTATAACTGTGGCAACCAAACCCAACGGGCAGGCAGCTGTTTTGTATGTACCAGCTGTGGCTCTACAACAGGTTGTAGCTAATAATTTTAACGGAGAATAAATAAAGTAAGCTTGGTTCGCCCTAAATAGGAATAGCGAACCAAGCTACTTGTTAAATTAATATGCGGGTATCAGTAATTTATAGAAGCAACAGCGAACATGAAAGGCAAGTTATAGAGTTCGAGCGAGAGTTTGAACAAAGAACCGGCCGGTCTTTAGAGCTTTTAGATGTTAATACCCGTGACGGTTCAGCCACGGCTTCTTTGTACGACATTATGGCTTATCCTATGGTTATTGCCATCAGCAATGAAGGTTCAATTATGCAATCTTGGCAGGCAAGTAACGGCATGCCGCTCATCAACGAAGTTTCGTATTATGCTAACAATAATTATTAATTTGAGTTTAGACCATAGATAGTGGACCTTAGAGGTTAGACCGTAGATATTGGACCATAGACCGTAGATTTTGCTATTGGGTCCGACCCTGTGCAGCCTCTATTTATGACAAT
>CAZJDP010000031.1:0-6100 GCA_964544805.1 uncultured Candidatus Saccharibacteria bacterium | reverse complement strand
TTAGTTATTGAAGCTGTAATCCGTCTACTCAAGGAAGATACATTAAAGAGTTGACAGCGGGCGGCTATAAAATTATCAGCGCTCAAGGATACAACTTTTTTCCTAGAACTCCCCATATAGAAAGCTTAATCTTTTTAAGCCTAAATTAGCTTGAATTAACAGATTAAAATTGCTACAATATAAAAGACCTGAAAGGGGTGAATGATAACAATGGTTGTTATCGCTCTTATTGTCCTGTTCCTGATTGTAATCGGAACAATCCAAAAGAAAAAAAACGGCACAGTGCGAACCTCAGACCACCACAGCGACCTGGTGTTCGCAAAGAAGCCTTCACACATTGCGATGAGGTGAGAAAATGAAGTTTCTTTTTCAACTTTTGAACGATGCAGATGGTACCGAGAAGCGCCGTGAGGCTCGGGCGCAGGTGGGCATTCATTGCCTACAGCGCCGCGACTGCTCGTAGCACCTGGAAATATACGCCGAGGCGGGCTCGAAACTAGAGCCCGCCACCAAGGCAGTTGGCCGTAAAACCACCCCTGTTATTCTTAAGGTTGCCGCACATGTATGGCTAGAAAAGCGTAAATGAAACGCCTGGCCCGGTGCGGCCTTTTTCATATAAAAAATAGACAAATAGTCAAAAATATGCTACAATAAAAATGTAAATATAATCAAAAACAAAAATGACAAAACGGCAACTATCTCATGAATATGGCTCGGCCTTAGAGGCTTCTTTATCCAAGGACCATAGATACCATTGGTCTTTCGAAATTTTAAGAGGCAGTATGGCAACTATGGCTATTGGTTTTGCCAGGCTTATCCCAAACTCAGTTGTAAGAAAGATTTTATTAAGCAAAAAAAGGGACGCTTTGCCATTTAAGTCCGTTCGGTCGACCGATGTGGCTGACACGCATGGTTATGAAACTTTAGTTTATTACAGGCCGAAAAATGACGAAAATAGTACCGGGCATGTAGTTAAGATATCGTCAGGGCATAAATCCGTAGAGACTGATTTGCGAAACCGTAAGGCTGGCCACGAACTTTATTTACAATATTACGGTTCAATGGTCTTGCCAAAGCAGTTGCTTATTTTAGAAAGCCCGTACGAGCCAGGCCGGTCGGTGGTTGGTGAGATTCAGACTTTTGTTCCTGATCTTGAGCCTCTTATTTCGGCTTTAGATAGGGTTGATATAGAGCAGTTGCAACTATTTTACGAAAATACTTTAAGGATGATTGAACAAGAGTCAAAAATACCCGATATATTTAGCGGTGAAAACACTTCTGTTAACAGCAACGGAGATATAGTAATTATTGATACAGGGCACCTTTATGATAAAGCCACCTTTAGCATAGCTTCAAAACGACGCTTAGATAAATTAATGCTAGCAATAACAGAGAGATTAGAAAAATCTGGAAAAAGCACTAGAGAATTAGTGCATCGTTAGACAAAAAAACAAAATAATGTTATAATATTTAATATGAAAACTTTTGAACTTAGCTTGCAAGAAAACGCTTTAGCTACATCAATGTTTCGAAAAATTGGCTCTGGTGCCGTACAGTATACTTTAGGCAACAATGGAACAAGATACCATCATAATCCTAGGTTAACAGCTGAAGATCTCAGTGAACTTACTGATGAATTTTCTAAGGACCCTAAAGAATGTTTAGCATGGGCTAGGGAATCGCTATTTGAAATAAATAATGATCAAAGATTAAACGAAGCAAATCGGCAAAATAGGTTAAGCCGTTATGTAGATGCCTATATTCAGCTGACATTAAAGCTGGATCACTCAGCTTTTCCACCTACCAAAAGCAATGAAGTCCGAGAAGGCGTCCCAGAATATATACCAGATGGTTTTGTTGATATGGGTGGAGATGATGAGATAGATCCATCATTTAGATTTGGTCGAGAACAGGTGATAGTCGATAAAGAAAATATTTTAAAAAACTATAAAAAATTGCTAATGCAAATATTTTCTACTGATTATAGCTCGGTAAATCTTATACAGAAAAAGAAACACATGGCCGCAGTACTTGCTTCGGCTGTGTATAGGAAAATGCCATACGATCATTCCGACAAGGATTTAGGTGGCCAAGTTGTCCTTAGCCAGCTCAAAGAAGGAGTTTGCAGACATCAAGGTTTAGTATTTCAAGTTTTGTGCCAAGCAGTTGGCTTACAGTCCAGGGTTTTAAAAACTTATATTGATGGCGGCAGACACTTAACTAATGCCGTTAGATTTAATGGCGAGTGGTATATTTATGATGTTACTAACCCTGACTACATAATAAAAGATGGCGTAAAGGTGTGGCGACCTGGTGCGTATAAAATTGGTGAATATCCCGGTTCGTCGAATCAAATATATCATGTCAAAGGCAAATATAGCGGTGTTGAACATGAATATCGTTTACACAAAGATATGTACTGGCATATTCAAAGCACTAATTAGTTTAAATACATTACATTAAAGATTCACATAGTAGTTGATCTTGTATAATAAATTTATGAAACAAAATAAACAATTTTATTGGGGCGCTAGTACGGCAGCTCACCAGGTAGAGGGCGGCCAAGTTAACCAATGGACTGTTTGGGAGCTGGCTCATGCCAAGCATCAGGCTAATACCGCCAAGCAAAGACTTGGCTATTTAAAAAACTGGGAACAAATTAAAAACCAGGCCGAAGACCCGGCAAATTATGTTTCTGGCAAAGGCGTTGACCACTACAACCGCTACCAAGAAGATTTCGATATCTTAAAATCTTTGAATTTGAACAGTTTTAGATTCACTATTGAATGGTCAAGACTAGAACCAATAAAGGGTGAATGGGACAAAGAGGCTTTTGACCATTACAAAAGGTACATAAAGGCACTAAAAAGCAGAAACATAGAACCTTTTTTAAATATATGGCACTGGACAGTGCCTGTTTGGTTTGCTGAAGAAGGCGGTTTTTTAAATAGAGGTAATATAAAGTATTTTGAACGAATGGTTGCCAAAGTGGCCGACGAGCTGCTTGACGGTGTTAACTTTGTTATAACGCTTAACGAACCTAATGTATATATCGGCATAAGTTATAGCGAAGGCCAATGGCCGCCCCAAGAAAAAAGTCTTATTAAGGCTGTTTGGGTTTATAACAACTTAAAAATTGCCCATAAAAAGGCCTATAAAATTATTAAAACTAAAAGGCCGAATATTAAAATTGGTATTGCCCAGCAGCTGGCTAATATTGAACCGCTTAGGCCGGGCAATTGGTACGATGAAGCAGCGGTAAAAACTATGCGTTATTTTTGGAACTGGTGGTTTTTAAATAGAATTAAAAAAACCCAAGATTTTGTCGGTTTTAACTATTATTTTACAGACTATTACAAGGGTTTTAAGCGGACCAATCCGGCAAAGCCCGTTAACGACATGGGCTGGTACATGAACGCAGCCGGAATTTTGCCGCTAATGCAGCGGATAGCCTATCATTACCCAGGTAAAGACATTTATATTACCGAAAATGGGGTAGCAGATGCAGAAGATAGGTTACGCAAAGGCTGGATAGCCGAAACGATGGAGGCCATAGAGACCGCTAGTTCGCAGAATATACCCATTAAAGGCTATTTTCACTGGAGCCTGCTAGATAATTTTGAATGGTCTTATGGTTGGTGGCCTAAGTTCGGCTTAGTAGAAGTAGATAGAAAAACAATGAAGCGTACGGTAAGAAAAAGTGCCAAATGGTGGGCAACATACATTGACAAAACGCTATAAGTATGCTAATGTATACTTATAAGTCAATAATAAAAAAATGAAATCCTTAGAAGAAACGCTCCCTTCACATACTATCAACCAAGACTTAATAACTGATAGTGGCTTTGTTATAAAACTAGCAACAGAAGTTGCCCCATCTCCAGAGAACAAGGACATGGGCTGTTTGGTTGTTGGTGGGTTTATGTCAACCCAGGATACTAATATACCGTTTCGCAGTGCTTTTGTTGAAGAATCTGGTATTGACACTACAACAATGAGCTTTTCAGAGATTGGCTTAGAAAACATATTACAGACAGACCAGGTGCGTATTGAAGATGTTGAAGCAGCTATTAGGGAAATTTCAAAGACTAAAAACGAGATTATTGTTATTGCGCATTCAATGGGCGCTTCTATAGTTGCCGATACCATACTTAAGCTTAATAGCGAGTTATTAAGTAAAGTTAAGGTGTTCGTTATGGTTAATGGCGCAGGGCTCATAAAAAAAGACGGTATAGACGAGGTTGCCCCCAGAGTTTATAGAGCATATAAAGAGCGAAAAGAAGAAGGAAAAGGATATGGTAAAACCGTTAAGGGGAAAGCTACATTATTAGGTATGGCAGGGAGGCTTGTAAGATTGGCCGCAGATGGAATTAATGCCGCCAGAAACAAATCTCTGAGTGAAATAGGAGTCATAAAAGCAAAAGGTATTTGTGTCATCAATATAGTATCCCAGTACGATCATGTTTTTCCGGATGATTTGGTAGATGAATCTACCGCCAATCTACCAATTGACATTCGGGCATCAATAATTGGAGGTTCACATTCTACTCCTTCAGACCAACCACAAGAACTAGCAAAAACTATTGCTAATATGATCGGGATTCATACTCAACATTGACAAAAATAAGCAATAGTAGTATAATATTTTTCATGAAAAATGAATCATTCCATCCACAGCAAGTAGAGCAAGGCAGTAGCCCTAGCAAGGTTGATGCGTTAGCCGAAAAAGCTGATAAAGTTGCTAATTCTAAATGGTACAAGATGTCACCTTTTATTGCAGGAGTTGCATTAGCAGGTGTAGTGGTATTAGGTATTAGCAAGAGTGTTGCCGAACAACGAAATGATGCGCCTGAAAAACTTGATCATAGCGTAAGCATTGTTGAAAATTAATTTTTTTGTTGACAAACTAATTTTGTAGGAGTATACCGTGTGTATAAGAACGAAAGATTAAAAAATGTCGATAGAAATAAAACCACCAGAATTGTATATTCCCGACCCAGTTGAAGATCAATTAGTCGAAGTTGATCTAATTACCCAGCGAGAAATTTCTGATATCGGACGCGGTATTATAACTGGGGCGCATTGTTTAGAACAAATTCATCGAGAAAGAAGAGAAAGATTATTTAATTTATTAGAGAACCAAGGCAGCTCCCGGGAGCTACCGGTACATCGGGTTAGAGTTTATCGTGATGAACTAGGCAAAAGGTGTTTCGAGGGCTTCGGTACAGATTGGAACCGATATAGTCTAGAAGAACTAGAAAGCGCCATGCGGGCTCTTACGCAAATAAAAAATGTCGAGTTACAGTCTAGCTTATGCACTAATATCCCTGAATATGTTAAACCTAAGACTTCAGAGCGCTTATCAGATGTAGATAGTCGAAGGGTAAGGAATTTCGAAATTTGGTTTTTGGACGAGCAAAAGAATCTTGATAAAGCAGGTACTCTCAACAAACTTAAAATAGAAAGAAGAAACCAAATTGAGGACAATATTCGTCGAGGCATTGGTATAACAGACCCAAGGCATTATCTTTTAGACGAGCTTTTAAAGGACGAAAAAACACTATTAAAAGCAAATTGGGCAGAAGTTGCAAACATGGCAGCCATTTACGGTATTCCTGAATTTCGAGCAGTCAAGTATTAGAATAACTAGCTTTTTGGCTGTTTCTTGAATTTAGTTTTATTCAGTGCTTTTTTAATGATTAAATAGAAGAATGACAAAACCCAGAATTTCGGATTCTATTGTTGTTATTGGGGGTGGAACCGGGAGCTTTACCGTACTTAGCGGACTTAAGAAGTACACAAATAATTTATCGGCAATTGTTAATATGGCCGATGACGGAGGTTCGACAGGCCAGCTTAGAGATGAACTCGGTGTTCTGCCACCTGGCGATATAAGGCAGTGTCTTGTTGCCTTGTCGTCCTCTCCTAAGTTAAGAGATTTGTTTAATTACAGGTTTGAAAAAGGCTCATTGGAAGGACATGCCTTTGGTAATATTTTTTTGACTGCCCTCGAAAAAATGACGGGCTGTTTTGCGGATGCTGTAGATTTAGCCGACGAGGTATTGAATGTTCAGGGAAGAGTAATACCAGTGACATTAGA
>CAZJDP010000030.1:3765-6166 GCA_964544805.1 uncultured Candidatus Saccharibacteria bacterium | reverse complement strand
AGGGCAACAGATGGGCGAACAAACTACTAGGAAACTACTAGAAGAGCATGCTAGTAGCGCTGGCGTAGTAGACCCCGAAACATCTTTACTTATTCATCACCCCGAAAACTGGGTTACTACAGAGCAAAATGCTTCAAGTGAGACAAGTCCAGTGCCTAGCCAACCATTAGCCCCCGAGCAAAGATCTTCTACAGAAGAGAAGGAACTAGTGTCAGCCAAATAAAGATGAAAAATTCTAATGATATTGATAAAGAACCCAAACAAGTATTTATAGATAATGCAGTGCCGGCAAATGCTGAAGAAATTGTTAGCATAACGAAAGATACTTGGCGGGCAGTCTATCCATCTCCAGAAAACGGAGTTACTAAACATTGGGTCTATAAAACCGCAAGTTCTTTTAATGTAAATTATTTATTAGAAAATTTTGATAAGGACAATGGTGATCAAAACAAGATTTTTATTGTAGCTAAAGATAAAAACGCCGAAATTATTGGATTTTTACGAGGAATAAAATATCCACACTACACTGAACTTAGGTCATGCTACCTAAGAATAAAAAGTATTGGAACCGGTACAGGGGGTGCGCTTATGGAGTACTTTTTAAACTGGGCTGGCCATACTAAACCCATCAAGCTAGATGTTGCTTCATATAACGAACGGGCTATAGGCTTCTATGAACACTACGGCTTTAAAAAAACAGATGAACCTCTAGAGAAATTCTTAGGCGTAATGCCCCAAACCCGCATGATTAAATAGTTTTTTTATAACAGCAAAATAACAACCGGCTTATGTTTTCAAGAAATATACATATATACTGTTGTTATGAACTGGCAAATATACACAGCAATTAGTGTTATCGGCTTATCTGTATCTATAATATTGCAACGGATACTACTTCATAAACACAAAACAGACCCTGTAGCTTATTCTGTTTTGTTTCAGCCATTGTGGTTGTTTTACTTGCGATTGCCGGCATAATAAAGGGTTTTAGTATAGCTGGGCTGGCAGATTATTGGCTAGTTGCGCTAATATGTATATCAGCCTACGGTATTGGTACGGTTGTTTATGCAAAAACTCTCCAAAAAGTCGAGGCAAGCGCATTCTCTATGTTATTTGCGACCCATGCAGTATGGGTAATGGCGTTAGGAATTATTCTTTTTCAAGAATCGTTAACCTTTTTTCAAATAGCAGGAAGCTTGCTTATTTTTCTGAGTGTTGGCATAGTTTCAAAAGACATTAGTTCAGTATTCAAGCAAAAAGGCACGCTGCTAGGCCTGTTAACAGGATTGATATATGGAATTGCAATTACTTCTTGGGCTTTTGTTGGCAGGCATGTTGATACTGTTTCGTGGGCGGCGGTCAGTTTTTTGGGTTCGGCAGTTGTTTCATTTATGGCGAGCCCCAAGTCTATAATAAAAATTCCCGCAATGCTTAAGGGCAAAATATTGTCCAAAATGCTCCTTTTGGGCGCATTTTACGCTGCGGGGTCATTGGCTATGTTATTTGCTTATAAATACGGTTCACTGGCATTAGTATCACCATTGTGCCAAACGGGAATTATTGTAACAACTTTACTAGCATTAATTCTGCTAAAAAATGAAAGAAACAGAATCAAGGGTAAAATAATTGCCTCTATAATTAGCTTCTTGGGCGTTTTATTCATACTACTTTAAGTCATAATGGAAATTCATTGACTTAAGCACAATAGACAGTCTATTATTTAATCAAATAATAAAGGATAAAAATGGACGACAACGAACAATCACCTCAGCAACCTAACCCAGAATATCAAGAACAATTTCAGCAGCAGGCAGATATTTATAATGAACAAGAACAATTAGATTACCAGAAGGAATTAGCCAACAGGACTTTGGCAGAGAAGTTCATGTTCAAACACCCGGAACCGCCTGTTGAAATGTCGGCTGTTGATATGGCTCATGAAGAGGCACTAACTGTAGATTCAGTTGTTAATAAGGCTATTGAAGATGGATCAGAAGATACGCCACAAGAAATTGCTGAAACTGTTTTAACTAGTAAAGAATTTGGCCTAAAAACGCCAGAAGAGTTAGAGAGAAGGGAACGGCTATTAAGGGCCGGAGCCGAGGTTGTTGCTAAAGTTTATAGTGCAGATGTAGACGAATCCTGGAAAGAGCTTGATAATGTAACTAAAAAAATGAGCCCCAAAGATGCAGTGGAAATGCGCAGTGCACTGCGAGAACTAATAAGCGACTATATAGCTACTTGCATTAAAGCCGGCGATAAAGAAGATTTAACTAAGATTGCCTTAGAAAATAATATAGATAGCGTAGGCGGGGTAGAAGCATATAAAGACTTCCCAAGAGAGATTATAAATCTAGAAGCTTTTCAGGGTAAAATGGCCGGATATATCGAAGCTCCCACT
>CAZJDP010000030.1:0-3665 GCA_964544805.1 uncultured Candidatus Saccharibacteria bacterium | reverse complement strand
TCAAACGGTAACTTCGATTGGGCGGCTAAAGAGATTAGAAGACGAGCTGAGATAGCGTTGGAAAACGCCCTAATGGAGCAAGAGGCGCTAAAGGCTGTAATAGATGGCTCGGAAATCCAAGGGTTTTGTAAAACGGGTATCGAAGCTCCCACTTCAAACGGTAACTTCGATTGGGCGGCTAAAGAGATTAGAAGACGAGCTGAGATAGTTATCCAACAACTACTGACTGAGAGGGCAAAAGCAGATGCAATTGCCCAGGCTGCTGTAGACAAAATGCGCCGTTAATAAGTTTATAAAAAATGGGTAAAATGACTATCCGAAATATGCAGCTTGGTGATATTAGTTCAGTAGACAAAATTCGGCAGCATGCTTGGGTCGATAGTTATGTTAGTAAAGAACACGGGGTTAGTGCAGATTTAATTAATGACTATTTTTCTTATCGCCGCACAAAACAAGACAGGGAAGAGAAAGTCGCCCGGATATTAGCCTTCATTAATGACCCGAATTTTTTCGCTAAAATAGCAATCAACGAACGAAAAAAAGTAGTTGGGTTTATTTTTGGTGAAAAAACACCGCCGAACCAAGCTACCTTAAGGTCGTTATATCTTGAACCTGCTTATATTGGAAAAGGCAATGGACGGTTGCTCATGAATGGTTTTATTAAGTGGCTAGGCAGTGGTACTGATTGCGATTTATTTGTAGTTAATTACAACGACCGGGCCATTAAGTTTTATAAAAAATATGGCTTTAAAATTGCCAGCAATAAACCAACTAAGGAAGCTCATTTAGATGACACCCACCCACTGGTCGAAAAAATGAAAGTAATTAAAATGGAAAGAATACAGACGAAATAAATGAAAAAGTTTAATGATAGTTTTGTGCCAGAGGTGAGAATATTATTTTCGGATTTGCTTTATTATAATGAATCGCAAATTTTGGCTAAAAATTTCCAAAAAAATATCGAGCCAATTGAATTTTGCCAGCAGAGAATAAAAGAGTACAGTGATGCATGGCATTCTAAGTCGAAGAAAATCTTACTTGGCATGCAGAACATTTATGAGCTGAACTTTTACCGTCCAGTAATTGATGCTATTGTTGCGCCCTTTTTTAGACCAATGAGCCAGCCGATAATTTTAAATTTTCGGCATGAAGCAGATCAATTTATTGATGTATTAACCCACGAGCTGCTTCATAATTTATTCAACGACAACCATAAAGTTAATTATTTAACTCAAAATAATTTGCTTGAGCAGTGGAAAGATCTTTTTGGCAGGGACATTGAAACAAAGGTATTAGTACATATAATGGTTCATGCTGGGCTTAAAGCAATCTATTTAGATGTTTTAAATGATCCTTATAGACTTGAAAGAGATATAAAAGAGTGCCAGCAGTGGCCGGCTTATAAAGCAGCCTGGGATTATGTAGAAAACAATAACTACCAGGCAATTAATGAAAAAATTAAAGAACTTTACCAGCAAAATTAGTGAATAATTTTGTTTTACAAAAAACTGTTTCGGTTATATAATTTATTAAATGAGAAAAGACTATAATAGTATTTTCGTAGCATCTACTACGACGATCAAAGAACACACTCCAAAAAATATACATGAACAAATAGACATGCTGTCTGATAAAAAAATATTAGGCATTAAAACACCCGTAAAAGATATTTGTTTTGCCCTGCAAGATAAAACTCTATTTTCTAAATATTCTTTAGGGGAAACAGCGCAAGATAATGATACTTTAGCTGCTTATGTATGGCTGGTTAGAACAAATAATGCACTAGGCCTTAGGGCTGTCAGCTTTAATATGCCTGGAATTTATGGTGATCAAAAAACAGAAGCAGAAGCATCTATTAAAAAAGAAACAGCCAAAAATTCTGAAATACCCAAATATATATCTACTACGCTTGGCCAAAGGGTGGTCAGAGAGTCGGTTGTGCCTTACGGAATTTTTTCTGCGGTAGAAATTGGTGCCAAAAAGGAAAAGGGCAGCAATATAAGCAAGCGCAGTGCTAAGTTAGTTTTGCCAAACGCTCTTATATCTACAGTTCCTAGGCTGGCAGAGTCGATGACCAGAATAGGCCAATTTCATTCGGCTCAAAGCCCCTGGCTAAATTATTACGAACAAGCAAGCAGCCCAATCGACAGCATTGAAAACACCATTAATCTAGCTATTAGCGCATTATATAGAACACTAGAAATGGATAAAAAGCAATGAACACAATAGTGGTAGATGTAAGGGAACCTTATGAATTTGCCAGTGGGCACTATCCGGGTGCAATCAATTTGCCGCCAGCTGAAATTATGGCCGGAGCTAAAAAGCTAGAAAATATTCCGAAAGATACAAAGATGATTCTTTACTGCAAAAGCGGAGCCCGCAGTAATGTAGCAAAAGTCCATTTAGCTAGGTTAGGCTTCACCAACCTAGTTAATGGCATCAACAAAGATCATGTCCCGCGATTTTTAAAATAATTAATTAGTAAATATTTTATTTTTGAATCCAAGGTGTATAATCCCTATATGAAAAGGGAAACACAAACGCTATTTACGGCTAATAACCCAGTAGCTGTTGCTCAAGAGTTTCAGTACATAATTGAGTTTGAGCAAGATAAAGATATTAAAAGACAAAAAGCTGTAGATGCTTTAGAGATTATAGGTGACCCTAAAGAAATTTACGGTTCATCTGTACTTCTAGTGCATGCTTTGAAGGCCTTTGTATACTACAACCCACAGATGGCTGACTTTGATTCAAGTATTTATCATGGCACTGAATTTGACAATTTAGTCGCCAGGGCAAATTTTAGGTTTGGCTTTACTGAATCGGCTAAATTAGGGAGTTTGTGCTTGCTTCTTTACGATGCAAAAATACTAAATTGCGAGCAAAAAGAATTCAACGGTGAACGAATTAATAGCGGGGTCATAGTGCCTGTAATGGATGTAGAGAGCGTATGGCCGGCAAAATAGAAACTGCAACCAAAACACAAGCCAAAAAGCCAAAAACAAATGATTGGCGGTTTTGGGCAACCATACTAGCCAGCATTGCGGCAATTGCATTTGTAGTTTGGCAACGAAAATCAATTCTAGCCAGCTTAAAAGAGGTTTCTCAGGCCGATCCTGTCTGGTTAATTGTCAGTGTTATTGCTCATATTTCTTCGGTTTTGGCCGCTGCCGGGGTTTATTGGCGAATATCTTTAAAGCCGACACGGTATATTAATTTAGCTGTGGCGCAAGCAGCTAGTTTATTTACTTCAAGGGTTACTCCGGCAGGTGTTGGCGGACTGGCTACCATGGGCCGGGTTTTACAAACTAGCGGCCATAGTGCAGCCGAGCTTGGTGCGGTACTAAGCACCAATGCCATAGTTACTTTTTTAGGAAATGTAACCATAACAATAGTGGCTCTATTAATTAGCGGCAGGTCGGTGATGGACGGCTTTAAAATACCTAAAATAATATTTTTAATTCCAGCTTTTTTGGCAATTGGGGTAGCGGTTGTTTATTTTGTGGGCAGCTTCAGAAACAAAGTAATTGCTTTTATAAAAGATTTGGTCAAAACTTTAGGCCGGTACAAACATAAAAAAAGAGGGTTAATAATTGGTTTTGTATTTGGCCTGTTAACTACCGCGGGTTATATGGCCGCTTTATGGGCAGCGGGACAATCGGTGG
>CAZJDP010000029.1:0-6265 GCA_964544805.1 uncultured Candidatus Saccharibacteria bacterium | reverse complement strand
AATCAAGATAACTTTATGCTCACGGAGCAGCTTATAGATATTAGCAACCGCTTGCTGCAACACAATTTGCCGCTTTACATGTCTGGCCAGCTAAAACCACAACCGCAAGATACTAAAAATCAAATTATTACCCATTCCAGAATGCTGGTTAAGGCAGATGGTGTTATAGACCCCAATAAGCCGGCGGCAGTAATAGCCAGAGAAATAAGAGCTTTTAAACAATGGCCAAAGAGCAGACTAACTTATAAAAATAATGTCTATATTATTACGGATGCCGCAGTTTCGGACTCAGAAGTTGAGATGGGGTCTTTAGTTATTCATGAAAAACGGCTGCTTCTAGGCTGTAAAAAATCTTGTTTAGAAATTAAATTACTAAAACCAGCTGGTAAAAATGAAATGACCGCCGCCGCTTTTATAAACGGTTACGGTCATTTAATAAATAATTAAACTAGCTAGCCTATTCCTGCTTAGCCGCAGACGAATCTATAATTTGCGGTGCCGCTTGCTTAACCTCTGCTTTTAGTTTTTCTAGTTCGTCGGCTACTACTTCTTTGTAGTTTGGAACATTGGTTTGCAACCATTTAAAAGCCCCGGCTTCATCGTTGGCATCCATTAGTTGCTCGAATTCTTGCAGTTGCTGATCTGTCATATTTTGAGCCAAGCGCATGCCCACTCTTTCTTCAAGAGTGTGGTAAATTTGGGCTAACATTTCTTTTTTATCTTCGGCTGATAAGGCTGCTAGGCCAAGTTCTGCCAAAAAATCGTCATCTAATTTAATCATTATTAGTTCCTTTTAATAACTAAAATTATATCACCAACATAGGCGGCGATAGAATTTTTTAAAGAGACCGTTCCCTAACTTCTCTGGTAAATAGTTCTATGCGGTCGCCTTCTTGCAAATCTAGACGACTTTTTGTCTCTAGGCTCATGCCGCACATTTCGCCCTCTAGCACTTCTTTAGTGTCGGTCGGACCGTGCTTAAGATTAACAACCGGCAGTTCTTTGGCTATTTCTTCGTCGCCCCTAAAAATGCTGACAAATCCAGGAATTACCAGCCGGCCTTTGGTTACCTCACCACCGCAAATACATTCGGTTTTAGTGGTTTTAAATACTCCCCTAACAATTAACCTGCCGGCATTAGTAATAATTTCTTCGTCTTCAAGCTTATTACTCATTTCGGTTTTAGCGTCGTCTATAAGCTCGTAAATTATTCTGTAAAGCCTTACCGATACTTTGTCGCGGGAGGCTAGCTGTTTAATGTTAGAGGGCATGTCTACCTGAAAGCCATAAATAATTGCATCGCTACTAGAAGCCATTCTAATATCGTTTTCGGTTATGCTACCAACGCCCGAACCGACAACCCGGACGGCCACTTCTTCTGTATCTAAGGTTTTTAAGCTGTCTATTACAGAAGTTAAGCTGCCCTGGACATCTGCCTTAACAATAATATTTAGCTCTGCTTGGGTTGTTTTGCGGTTAATAAGCTTAATAAGTTCATGACTGGACATATCGGTTCGCCTTGATTTTTCGGTATGGTTTAAGGCATTTTCTGCCGCCAGCGCCCTAGCCTTTTTTTCGTTTGCTACGCCAATAAAAGCTTCGCCAAATTCTGGCAATGCTTTAAAGCCGGTAATTATAACTGGTGTCGATGGCCCGGCGGCCTGCAGTTTATGGCCAGAGGTCGATTCTAAAACGCGTACCTTGGCATAAGTATCACCGGCTACAATAAAGTCGTTTTGCTTTAGGGTGCCTTGTTCTACTAGGGCAACCGCAATGGCGCCGCGGCCTTGTTCCATGTGTGATTCAATAACTAGGCCTTCTGGCGCTGTTTTATAATCGGCTCTTAAATCTTCAACATCGGCAACCAAAAGCACCATATCAAGCAGCTTATCTAAGCCTTCTTTGGTCTTTGAAGAAACTCCAACCACAACTGTTTCACCGCCCCATTCTTCGGGCATCATTTGCTGTTCGGCAAGCTGTTGTTTAACCCTATCTGGGTTAGCTTCTGGCTTGTCTATTTTTGTAATTGCTACAACAATTTGAACACCGGCTTTTTTAGCAAAACGAATGGCTTCAAGCGTTTGCGGCTTAATGCCATCATCGGCAGCCACGACAATTATGGCAACATCGGTTAAATGAGCGCCGTGTTCCCGCAGGGCAGCAAATGCTTCATGGCCAGGGGTATCTAGAAAAGTAATAACTCTTTCGTTGTGGTTTACTTGGTAAGCAGAAATATGCTGGGTAATGCCGCCGGCTTCTTTAGCTACGACATTTGTTGAGCGAATTACATCAAGCAAACTAGTCTTGCCGTGGTCGACATGGCCCATTACTGCCACAACCGGTGGCCTCGGTTCGGCTGTTTCGCTTACTTTTCGCTCGCGCTTAACTACTTCGTCACTAACATTTGTAACTTTTTTGGCAGAAATTATCTCAACTTCTAAACCCAGTTCTTCAGCAATAATCTGAGCTGTTTCTAGATCGATTTTCTCGTTAATAGTAACCATCATACCGTTCTTAAACAGCTCCGAGATTACCTTGGTTGCTGGCAAGGATAGCTTTTCAGCTAAAGCGCCAACAGTTATTTGATCAGCAATTTCAATTACTTGTGACATAGCCGGATCAGCTTCCTTTCTTTGTTAGTTCACCTTGCTTGTTAGGCACAAAGTTAAATTATTTGCTAGCGTTCTTTAAACTTAGGGCAATTTTACGGGCTTCGGTATTTACATCTAGAACTTTAAATTGCTTCTTTTCGTTTAATTTAAAGATTTTTTCTGGGTCAACGGCATCTTCTTGTTCGCCTTCTGTTATTTCAGAAACATGCACCAAAGCTTCTACCGCAGGGGTTAGCTGCACAAAAGCGCCAAATGGAGTTATTCGGGTAATTTTACCTTCAACAGTTTGGCCTTTTTTAATTTTTTCGACATCTTTTAGCCATGGGTCTTCGGTCATTTGCTTAATACTTAATGACAACCTGTCTTTGTCTATGGCTATAATTTTAGCGGTTATTTCATCGCCGGTTTTGACATACTTTTTAGGATCTTCTACTCGTTCCCAAGAAATTTCGCTAATGTGTATTAAGCCTTCAATGCCGTCGACATTTACAAAGGCGCCAAAATCAATAACACCTGTAATTGTACCTTTGACTTCGTCGCCAACCTTAAGTTCGGCAAACCTAGCTTGCATATCGTCTTTAATGGCTTCTTTTTCGCTAAAAATAAGCTTGTTGTCTTTTCTAGAAGCATCTAATATGCGGACTCTTAGCGTTTTGTCGACTAGCGAATTAAGTTTTTGCAAAATTTCGTCTTTGTCGGCTCCAGAAACCCTAGGGTAATGGTCGGCGCTCAACTGGCTTACTGGCATAAAGCCTCTGATACCTTCAAGTTCTATTAGCAAGCCGCCGCGGTTAGCATCGTACGGAACAACCTCGATAATTTCACCAGACTCGGCAACCCTAACAAGCTCGTCCCATCCTCTGTCTTTGGCTGCTTTTCTAAGCGAAAGCAGGCTGTAGCCTTCTTCTATTTCTGGGTCGACTACGCTGGCATTAACAGTGTTGCCAACTTCTAGTTTTTGGCCGGGGCCAATTTCTCTTCTTAGCACTACACCTATGCCGTGGGGGCCTAAATCTAACCAGGCCTCGTTTTTCTTAACAGTAGTTACAGTGGCTTCCACTACATCGCCAGCTTTTAACGGCTGTAAATCACTTGCCGCCAATAGTTCGTCCATTGTCATAATAAATTGTTTCTCCTTCGTAATTGTATTTCTTTTAGGCGCTTTAGCCAGCAAGCACCAGGACGCTTATGGCGCTTTGCTTTTATAGTAGCTACACCTAAAAAGATTGTTTATATTATAACGGTTTTTTAATACCTATGCAACAGATAAGAATAAGTACCAAAAAGCTGCCTGCATTATTGAGTAAAATATAAATATTTTAGCCTTACAGCAGCTATACCTGGTAAACTAAGGGTTATGATTCTTGCAATAGATATTGGGGGAACAAAAACTTTGGTTGCCCTAGCCGACAAAAAAAGAAAAATAAGCAGTAGCGAAAAATTTAAAACACCTGAAAATTACAAGATGTTCTTAAAAGAACTAGAAAAAGTTGTAGATAAATTTGCAACAAAATACTCTACTGTTGTAGTAGCCGCCCCTGGAAAAATAGACAGAAAAACCGGCACCGGGGTAACATTTGGAAATTTACCCTGGAAAAGCGTCCACTTAAAAAAAGACATAGAACAAATTACCAGTAAAACCGTCTTAGTCGAAAACGATGCCAATTTAGCCGGCCTTGGCGAAGCTCATAATTTAAAATCACTGCCGCACAAAGTACTTTACCTAACAGTCAGTACCGGCATTGGCGACGGCATAATAACCGACGGCTTCATCGACCCCGATTTTGCAGATAGCGAAGCTGGCAAAATGCTATTTGAGCACCAAGGAAAATTACTAGAATGGGAAAAATTTGCCAGCGGCAAAGCAATTGTTGACCAGTACGGAAAACTGGCCAGCGAAATTAATGATCCACTAGTATGGGATAAAATTGCCGGTAATTTAGCGGTTGGAATTGTCGATTTATGTAGTATTTTTAACCCCAATATTATTATAATTGGCGGCGGGGTTGGCACCCATTACCATAAGTTCGAAAAACAATTAAACGGCCATATTAAAAGCATGGCCAGCCCAATGGTAGATATTCCTAAAATAATATCGGCAAAAAACCCCGAACAAGCCGTTATATACGGCTGTATAGAACTTGCCCGCCAAAATAACCAGCCTGTATAAATGCATAAGTTTAATAGTTTTGTAAGTGTACTAAAGCAAGATTACCCAGAAGTTAACTTTGTAGCCGGGCAATCTTTTGTTTGGTCGCCAGCAAAAAATCAAATTACCTACGCCGCCCAGCCAGATAACGAAGAACATGCTATTTGGGCATTGGTGCATGAACTGGCTCATTACAAGCTTGGCCACAAAAAATACAAAAGCGATTTTGAACTGCTAAAACTAGAGACCGAAGCTTGGTCCAAAGCCAACCAATTGGCCATAGACTACAACCAAGAAATAGATCAAGATCATATTCAAGACTGTTTAGACACTTACCGCGACTGGCTGCACACACGGGCTAAATGCCCAAAATGCGGAGTTGTTTCTATGCAGCGAAAAGACCTTAATTACCAGTGCTTTAACTGCAAAACAGTCTGGAGTGTGCCAAAGTCGCCCCTTTGTAGAATTAAAAAAGAGCTAATTATTTAAAATAATAAAAATGAGACCCCTCGCAGGCCGGTCTCATTTTTTAATTGCAGTTTTTACACTGACAAAACCACACTACACTATACACTTGCTAAAAAATTTTGCAAGATGTCTAGTTAGCGGCTTTGGTTCTGCGGCTAATTCTGCCGCCTTTGCGTCCAGCTTCTCTGGCTAGTTCACGGTTGGCATAAAAACCACCTGTCTTGCCTTTTTGTCCGCCCATGGCGCCAATTTTTGCATAAAAATCTTTGCCGTGCCTGGCTTTGTTTGTAGCTGCAGCTGCTTTGCCGCCCTTTATTGTTCCTGCCATAATGGTCTCTCCATTTAAATTAGTTCATATAAAAAGAGGGCTTTTAAAGCAAAATACGCGGGTATTCGCCTTAAAGGTTCCCTCTTTTATAATTTATACATTAGCAGTAATTAGCTAAATTGTCAACTAGCTTATGTTATTTTAAGATATTATCTTAAACAATTTTACCGCTACTTAACCTATAATAATCTTTTTGTAGTTAAATTCATGAACTTTACTTTTGCCTACCAGTTGCAAAAGATAACAAGCCTCGGCCAAGCCAAAATCAAAAAATCTAATTCACACTCGCTAAGTTATTAACTTTTATACTTATTACTATCTTCTAAGGTCTAAAATCTACGGTCTACCGGCCACCGTCTACACTTCCGACATCTATAATCTATTTTCTACTTAAGCTGGCAACTTAATGTTGGCTTCTTTGGCTATTTGAACAATGTTGCTATAGGTGGTAACAATATATTCTTCTAGCTCTTTGCCTTTAAGACCCTTAACCGACACAACTTTATCTTGTTTTTTGTTAAGCATTAAATAAATTTCTTTAACATCATTTTCTATAGCTTCTAATCTGCTGTCAATATTTTTGACTGTATCTTCTAGCCTAGCTAGTCTTAGGTTGGTTTCTCGCTGGCCAGCTTCTAATGATCCGACTCGGCCCTCTAAATTGCCAAATCTGCCTTCCAAATTTTCAAATCGTTTGTCGACTTGTTC
>CAZJDP010000028.1:0-6343 GCA_964544805.1 uncultured Candidatus Saccharibacteria bacterium | reverse complement strand
CAGAAATATAGTGCATTGGCTAATTCTTATGTAATTCTTCTAAAGCATTTTTATATGAGTTTATTGCTTCTTTTGTCCAATCGCTTAGCTCTTGCTTGGTTTCGGTTGGGCTCTTTTTTGGTGCCGATATTATAAAAACCGGCTTAGATCTCTTTACTACGGTAAATTGCTCGCCCTTGGCAACTCTATCTGCTATTTTTCCAGCATTTTGTGAAAGTTCTTTTAAACCAATTATATTCATTGTTATTGTCCTTAATATTACCTTTTAAGTATACCTAAAAGTATGCTTTCAATCAATTTGTCAAGCCTATCTTGGGTACTTTTTTAACAACATTGGGTAAACCAACTATTCCTATACTTAAATTCATATATTAAATAGTAGATACGAAAAAGTTTACAAAACAATAAAATTGCTAAAAAAGCTATATTGTGCGAATGTTCTATTTGTGTATTAATAGTAAAACAAATTAACGGAGTTTATTTACCAGTGGAATTAAGTAAAAATAATCATAACCGAGTAGCCAAAGTTACCGCTTTAGGTGCTGCTGCTACCATGCTAGTTTCTGCACCATTTAATACTGAACCGGCAAGTGCTGATATCCAGCCAGTGGAGGCAGTGGTTGTTGGGCCATACTGTATAGATAATCAAAACTTTTTTGACTATACTGTAAATAATAATCAAACAGATAAACCTGTTATTCTAGATGTAGAATTAAATGATAAGGTTATAGATTCGTCTGTATATATCCCACCCTCCAGTTCTTATTTAGGCCACTTGGCAACTCAATTAACAGAGGGGCAAAGTTATAAGCTAGAAATATTATCAGGTGGTAATATTATTGGTCAGCCGGCTGAAGGCTTAGCTATTAACTGTAATATTCAAACTATTTCTCCGAAAGGGCCTATTTTCAATGATAGATCGGGAAGTAAAGATGATACGCTAGTTATTCCTGGAGATGAGGGTGTCAATTATTTGGTTAACGGCGAGAATAGAGACGCTGGTATATATTCTGGCAAAGGCCAAGTCGTTGTCATAGCCCAGCCAAAAGAAAGATATGTATTTAAACCTGGTGTTACAGCAATTTGGGATCATACATTTTCAAGTTCGGTTACCGATCTTAATATATTGCCAGCCTTTGAACCGCCAATTCAGCCCTATAACCCAGTTAAAAGAAAATTACCAAAGAAATATAAAAAAGAATGTAAAAGAAAAATCAAAATAAAAAATTTACCACTAACAAATCCCTATTCACCTAAGCTTCGAAAGATGACAAAAAAGGAAAATGCATTTTTAAAAAATAAATGCAGAGTAGCTTATCCCAAAATTCAAGGATCAAATCAGAATACTAGAATATCACAAGGTCTAGCATATAATTGGGGCGAAAAACCCTATGATTCATCAATAAACCAAAACCCTATTGCTAGAGTTCAGGAAATTGACAGTTATTATTTTACGAATGAAGGTAAATTAAAAAGTATATACACTAATAGCGCTGCGTACTTTTCCTTTTATAAAAATAGTAAAAATAAAAAGGCCTATAGGGTTGACGAACCATGGGTTGGGAAAAAATACCCTAATGAAATAACCGACACCTCAGTTTCCGTTTATGCTAATAATGAAACTGATCAAGATAAAATCCTAACAGTTGGATTGCGAACTTTGGGTGAAAATCCAAAATTAATTTCAGGTGATAATTATATGGTTGAGTCTGGCGAAAAATTATTAGTAGATGTTCAAGACACCGATAAATTACCCCCCAGTAATCAAAGTCTTGCAGCCCAGAAAGGTGACTTGCCAGTTGACGGAATAGAAGTAACAAAGCCAAGCTCAAATGATTCTGTAAAATATAGAAATGTAGTTAAGGCAATGTTCTATTATGCAATTAGAACACCGGATGGTAAAATTGAGGAATATTATCAGCGCCCAATTTTAATCGGCCGAAGACCATTGAACCACAAGCCATCTGATGATGTTGCTTTGACAAATCCCGAACAAAATAACTTTAGTCGATAATCTATTATTTGTTTTTTCATTGCTATGTAAGCATAAATGCTATAATTAGTAATAGGCACTAAATAATAGGTATGAGAATTACAAAATTAAAAACAGTATTTGCGTCAAAAAAGAAAATGGTCTTTATATTCTTGAGTATCTTGATTGTTATTGTTGCTTCTTTTTCATTCTTTCTCAGTATTCATCAAAATTCTAGACCTAAAGAAAGTCAAATAGATAAAATTGTTAATGATGCATTCCCGGATGGTAAATCTGGGAAACAGAAAGATTGGGCATTAGATAATATCCAAAGATTAAAAAAATCAAAATTATCTCAGTCAAAGAATAATAAAGATCTTACGGAATATTACAGCAAGTTATTTGGGTATTATATGGTTACATCGAGTGCTCAAGAAGCAAAAGATACCTATTTGAGTGAAGTAAAACCTAAAAGCGTTCAGCTTCAAGTATCTCAGTTGGAGTGGTTACTTTCCGTAGCAAGTACGAGTGATCAACCATATATTAAAATAGTAACCGATGATGTAATAAAATTATTGAAACAAAAACTAGCGTCTGTTGAAGATAGAGATAAACAAGAAATATCAGAAAAAATAAAGTATTATGAAGATGGATTAAGGGCAATCCAATGAAAAATAAGTATGCATTTTTAATTAGCCTTTTTACTGCTTTTGGTTTTATTTTTCTTGCTCATGGAGTTACTCATGCAGCAGTTTGGCCAGGCAATCAATGGGGGTCTGATACAAATATATCCATCAAATTATCACAAAATCAAAGACATCCAGATTATCGTGGATCAGCGATGTATTTTGCATATTATGTCAAAGATGGACAAGGTAGTAAAAGTATAAAATTTATAAATACTGAATGTGGCTATAAGGGAAAGGCAGAGGTTACTAATTTTTGGGCTGGACCTAAAATAAATTTTAGCAGCGGCGGTGATTGCGGGAACAAGACATTAAATCTAACTGATAAATCTTCGATGGAGTTACCAGATGGAAAATATGATGTTTATTATATAGTTGCACGGTTGACAAATGCTAGCGGTAGTGACCCTGAAGATAAAGCTTCCATGTTTAAGTTTGATATTGAATATGACAGTAACGGCGGTAATAACTTTATTGGTTATATTGCTAATTCAGACGGTTCACTGCCAATAGCAAGTAATCGAGGTGATGTTTATTTACCAGACATAAAAATTAAAATCTCTTGTGAGGCAAGTGGTCCTGGCAAAATAAATCTTTACGATTCTGATAATAATAAGGATTTATATGCTCAACCTGATGATTATAGGCCAATGAAATTGAAAATAAATGGTTCAGCATCTTATGATGGTCACGACAATGTGCAAGGTGGCTGGGGGGGGCCTAATGCTAATGATTTTTACTGGCCTAACGATACAACTTCGGCAACAACTCGATGGATAAGATATACCTTTACCCCCACAGAACAACAACAGACATATCTAATAATAAGAGATTTAGGCGGGAATAATTATACTTCTATAGGTTTACCATTTAATGAATATCCAAAAGATTGCAGTAAGCCTAAATGCCCACCCCCTTATGATTATTTACGGCCGCCATTTTGTCCAACTTCTCGAACTTATAACTGGGCACTTGAGGCAACCTCTCAGGCTAGTCAAAAGCTTATTATAAAGGGACAAAGTGTTGTTTTTACACATACCCAAAAGCCTGTATCAATACCTGGGTGGACTAGCGACGCTTCTACTACAGATTATGTAGATGGAAATATAATTACAACCTATAACGGTAATATTATAGAGGATGACGATGCATTTAATACACTGGCCAACGAAGGTATTGATAAAGTAAAATATAAGTATTTAACAGGTAATTCTACCGGAAGATACTGTCAATATGTTAAATATCCGGTTGGCTTCTTGGGGAAAAGACAGTCACCCAATTATAGATCCACCGGTTATACTTATAGGTGGGTGTGGCTGCCTAGCAGGCCGGGTAATATGACGGTTTATAATCCGGCTTACGACACACATGTTCCACCTCGCGCAATTGGCGGTTACGAGCAATGGTGGCTAGCATCAACAACTGATGATACTCCTGATACAAGCTCGAGAGATGGCTGGAATCAATATTGGTCATTCCACAATTTTGATGATCCAGGTGCAGACGGTCAAGACGGAAGTTCGGGTATTTGGCGATGGTATGGAGGTAAATTTGATATAACAGAACCTACGCAGCTCCAAAATTGGCTGACATACGGTTATAGAACAGATCCGGGTCACCCAACTGCAGATGATTTACGGCACCCCTGGGAAGTATATGGTTGGTGGGATCCTGGAACAGGTGCATATAATAAATTTCCAAAGCAATTTGACGAAGATTGTGTAGATGTTATAGATCCTACTCCAGTAGTATCAGCAACTGATTATGAAAAGGGTAGCGGTGATAAAAAAGTTACTCACCAAGTTAGATTAAATGTTAGTACATGTCCATCTTTTAGCACCCCAGTAACAATTGAAGCTGAGGGTGAAGATGGTGCTTTATTTTATTCACAAACAAAAACAGCAATTTTTGGTGGTACAGATTGTACATGGACACTAGCTGATGCCGATGCGCCGATAATTTCAGGTGCACTTTTGGATGGTAAATCACCTGGTTATAAAGTTAAATATTCTACCAGGCTTGAAGCCTCGGGGCTATTGGCAAATAATTCATTTACAGTATTTGAGGTGCCCTTTGCCCGGTTCTACGGTAACGATGTTTATTCTACCAATGGACAGCTCAAGTTCAATGACAGTAACAATGTTGCATTTGATGCGAAGGGTAGCGTTGCGCAGTATGCGGCTTTTGCGGCAGGTGATACCAATTATCTTGATACGGCTGGTTATAGAAAAGACCTGCTATCTCCAAACCCACCAACGGGTTTAAGCTCGAATAATTATCCTTTCCATAGCAGTATTAATGCTGAAAAAGTTTATAATGATGCCGAATCTAACTTGCCAATAAATTGCCCAAATTATGCAGGGGGCACTTTGCCTGCTACAGGGTGTTTTAATGCAACAGGCAACCCAACGACTATTAACGGTTCGGCGTATAACACAAAAACCACAATTAAAGGAAGTAATGTCGTTATAAACGGTGATATTTCTAACACCTCATTCGACACATCTTCAACTGTTGGAGCTACTATTTATCGACACCCATGGTGGTGGGGGGGTAATCATTCAGCAACATTTACTGAAGGAACCTATAATTCTGCACAGCTAAACGCTAAAGGCTTCGCTACGAACGGTACATCTGACGGTGATGGAATTTCTGGAGTTGATGTTTCGCCGGGTGGCTATAGGGTGACTCTTTACAAGGGGGACAATCTAACTGGAGCAAGTTTGGTTTTGACAAATGATAATCTAGATTTAAGCACTGTTTCATCTTGGAACAATGCAACTAAATCATTGATTATAGAAAAATTACCTACAGCAAATTACAATGTCGATGCAACAGGAGTGCTGCTTATTATTGCAGACAATATATTCATTAATAAAACTGTAGAAAGAATAGATGCAATATTAATAGCAAGGAATGCAATATATACCTGCACTAACGGAACTGCACCAATAACTAACAGTAGCTTAGAAGACCCGAATAATTGTCGCAAGACACTAACAATTAACGGGTCAATATCTGCACCGAATATTGCTTTTCAGCGGGTTGGCGGTAGCAGATATCTTAATCAGGGCGTAGGAGATACTGCGGACCGAACATCAAATTGTGCTGCATGGAAAGGAATAAAAAATTGTGGAGCAAGGGGAGATATTGATAACCCTAGCGGTAAAACAGCCGAAATTATTAACTTCCCAGCTTACCTTTACTGGGCTCAGCCTTACTTAGTAAACAAGGCTGGCTCTGGCGGAACATATGACAGTCTTAATCTGGCGCCCCCAAGGCAATAAATTTTTAAAAAACTTTACAACAGACATAAGCAATATGGTACAATTACAAACATGAGCGTCATAAGCGGCGTCAAGGACTTTTTTGGCCTAGATATTGGAACATCGGCAATCCGATTAGTACAGTTGAAGGGAAGTGGGCCCGTAAAAGCATTATCAAAATACGCACTGGTGCCCATAGAACAAAAAATAGTTTTATCTGACGCAAAAGCCGATCAACAAAAACTTTCCCAAATAATAAAAGATTTGGTCTCTAAAAGCGGGGTTACGACCCGTAATGTTGCTGTTGGTCTGCCAAGTAATAGAATTTTTACAACTGTAGTAGACATTGAGCGTTTGAGTGGTTCTGAACTTGGTAAAACGATTCGCTACCAGGCAGATACACTTATACCAACACCGTT
>CAZJDP010000027.1:0-6350 GCA_964544805.1 uncultured Candidatus Saccharibacteria bacterium | reverse complement strand
CGGACCTGCGAAGTGTACAAGCAATGCTTGGGCATAGTAATATTGCCACTACCCAGATATATACTCATGTAACAGACCCCCACCTAAAAAGCATCCATGAACGCTTCCACGGCCATACAGATTAAGTAAGGTTATTAAATAATTTATGACTTAATTATTTGGACAAGCTGCGACAGAATCATTTGGTATTTTGCCATTTGTATTTGTACCATCAACTTTAATATCTTTACACAAATTATCAGCTAAGGCTGCAAACCATGGTTGCCATGTTTGACTGCCATAAGGAATTCTAGATTTTATTCTTTTTGTTTGGTCATTTATTTTAACATTCACATCAACTTCTGCTTGCACTCCTACTACTTTTCCGCCAACCGAATTACTGTCATAGGTAATTATTGCTTCTTTATCACCTATAACCTGGAAAAAGAACAATCTGTTTGCTCCTGCAGAGGATGATGGGTAGCCAGATACATTAGCAGTGCAGACTGTACCGTTGCATAAAACCGCAAAAGCCCGGGCATTACCATTGGTGTTATTGATACCGTCAGATAAATTAACAGAACTGACTCCAGTAGACGAAGGGACAAGGTAAAAAATCTCTACTTTTGGCTGATCTGTATTTAATAAATCTGCTTTGCTAACTTCTGCAACCTTAATAATAGGTAACTTTCCAGCTTGTAAATTTGGGAGTTGTACAATAGGGTTATTTGTCGTATATACCGTTCCACTACTTGATGAAAATGTAATAATACTTGTGTTGCCTGCACTACTATCTTCAAAACTCCAAGTTTCATATGGCCCAACTGCTTTTTCAACAAAATCTGGAGTTAAGTTCCATGTTATACATGAAATCTCTGGGCCGCCGTTTGTAGAAAATTTAGGATTAATATAGCTTGGTGGGTCTGCATCTGTGCAATTGACTTTGCTAAGTGGGTTAATAGTAGACTTTACATACTCTTTGACACTGTTTACCCCAGACTCTGCTGCAAGCTGCGCTTCTTGCGATATATTTTTATCTAAAGCTGCTCTTTGGTCTCTTCTAGCAAGTGTAGCAAAACCTAAAGAAATCAAAGATATAACAACAATAAACACCATAGCAAACATTATTGCTGATGCACCTGACTGATTAAGCATTTTTTTATATGTCATTTTTATTACAACCTTTGCCTTACAGAATTATTATATTGAACAACCGAACAAAAGTCACCACCCCTTAAAGTTGGCAAACACTCATTTGAAATGCTATTACCCGCAAACATATCTTGCGTGCCAGACCTAAAATCTGTTTTTACAGTATATGTATTTCCACCTGCACTATTAATTTCAATACTTTTTACAAAACTATTGGCTGGCAGTAAATTTGTACCTGAACTATTAATGATTGCCTCAGCTTCAGCAGGCGCTAGAGAAGAAACTGTACAATTTGGGCTTTGGCCTTTAAATAAACCGTACTGAATGTTGCCGTCAACCGAATTATACCAAGCATACATAACATTATTAGATAGACATATCCACCTTAAGTTATTAGACGGACTGGGAGGTTGTACGCTCGGAACAATCGACCCGTAATTAATATCTTTAGCGATCTCATCATGAATGCTTCTGGATGCGCTATTAAGCTGAGTAGTGTAGCTGGCTTTTTGGTATTGTTTACCCATTCCAATTACCACTGCCATCACTAACATAATAGCCATAGAAAATACACTTATGGCTATCATTATCTCTATAATAGTGAAGCCTTTTTTGTTTATTGTTTTATAGGCCATAATACACCTCTAGCCGTTCATTAGTGCCTTTTACGCTATCCCAAGAAACTTCTATTTTATAGTCGCAATAAATTGGGTTGCTGTTACATGCACCCAAATAGTATGTTTTTATTTTATAATTTGCTCCATAAATATCAGAAGAAAAATCACATTCATTGTTATTTAAAGCTGAAACTAATAAATTATCAATCTTAGCGGTATTTAGAGAATTTGGTTTTAGGCATCTATGATTTGTCGAACCGTTTTCTAGTTCGCCTCGGACATTACTGGCATTCTGGTTAACATACTGTCTTAAATATTCTACCTGCTGGTTGGCTAGTAATTGCGCTTGGTATCTTTCTTTGTTTGCTAAAATTGCTTGGTTGCTTTTATTAACAGTTGCATAACCAGTACCTACAGCAAAAGCTAAAACAGATATAGCAATTAAGACTTCGACAATGGTATCTCCCGCTTGGTTTAGTGGCTTCATTAATTACACCTCGCATCTTCTATGTTCAGGTACATGGTATCACCATGTTTTCGACTGCCAAATTCAAGGCTACCCGATTTATAGCCCTCAAAGCAAAGTAAAAAACCATTGGGAACATACGATGTTAATAGCTTATTTGCGCTAGAATCGTATAACTTAATTGTGTTTACTCTGTCAATATCTCTTCCTGTTAAATTATTTACACCAGTAAATAATACAGATGTTGTGAATTCACCATTCCAATAGCTTGCAGTAGTGTTATCAATAATTTGTTTTGATTCTTTGAACCTTAAGCCACCCGGTAGATAAGTTTTGGATAATTGCACGAAAGACTTAGTACCAGTATTAATATTTTGCGTTATCGTAGTAGTATACATTTCTTCGCTTGTTGCATCTGCAGGGCATCCACTAAAAGAATTGTTTACACAAAACTGGAAGCTCTTACCAACCAGCAAATTAGTATCGGAAGTGCCCGAATCACCAATCAAATAGCCGTTTTCAACATCGTCTATGGTGTTTTGTACCATTTGTTGCAATTGACGCATGCTATCTTGGTAGCGAGTTTTTTCTATTTGACCTCTAATAAGCATACTTGTACTAACAAACAGCATACCGGTTACGGCTAAAACAATTAAAGCTTCTACTATGGTAAAACCTTTTTGCTGGCTATTAATTTTTATTTTGTAGCGCATAGCTTAATATCGTTGTTTTTATACCTTATAACTAGTTGTAATTATAGCATAAGCGTTGAGTAGACCATAGAGATTAGATCATGAACCCTAGACTGTAGTTAATATCTGACAGCATACAGCTTAAAGGAGCAATGCAATTAAAGGCCGCTATAGCTATTTCTATATTTCAAAATCTACCTTCTAACATCTAAAACCCTACAACCTAGCAGCTTTAACCTAAAACCTTAAACCTATGGTCCAAGGTCTATGGTCTATGGTCTAACTACAGGCCGTAAGTCAATAAATTTATATACCAATCTAAAATTCCACCACCATAAAGCACAGTTATGTAAGTACCTACAATTAAAAAAGGGCCAAATGGTATTTTTGCCTTTTTTTGAAAACCCCGGTTAATAATTATGCTAGCAATAACACCTAATATCGAAGCAATAAATAACATTAAAACCGACATTAATGCAGTAGATAAAACAAACCCTAAAACCACGCCTAATTTAACATCCCCGCCGCCAATCCAAGCGCCGGCACTAAGTACATACAAAATATAAAATAATCCGCAAGCTACAAATACAGCTAATAATAACTGCAATATTGTATATGTCAAACTACTATTACTGTTAATTACACCTATAACGGCAATAATTACTGCTAATGGAAAAATTACCATTAATATTTTATCTGGCAGTAGCATGTATTTAATGTCATAAATTGCTAGGGCAACAAAACCGGTTAATACACCTAACCAACAGGCAAAACTAACATAATCTAAAGTGTTGTTAAAGTTCCAGGCCACGCCAGATATAATAAATAAAACTGCAGTTAATAGCTCTACTGCCGGGTACTGTGGGTTAATCTTTGCTGTGCAGTAGCGGCACTTACCTTTTAGAAATGCCCAACTAAAAACCGGCACTAAATCTTTTGCGGCTAAAACATGTTTACAGCTAGGGCACATAGACCGGCCTGTTAAAATGCTTAGTTCTTTTTTCTTTTTAGTAGGTAGTTTTTTAGTGTTGCCGTCTGTATCTAGTGTTTGGCTTAAACGCCAAACCCAGGCATTAACAAAACTGCCAAAAACTAACCCCAAAAAGGCTATTATAGATATTTTTATTATTTCGCTCATGCTTTATATATTAGCATTATTAGGGTTTAGGGTTTAGGGTTAGCCGTAAAGCTGGCTGTGCGAGCCTATCATTTCATATATGTAAATATCGTTATCGATTACTTCATATAAAGCCCGTAAATCACCAGATATATTTATGCTATAAAAATTATTTAGCTCACCTTCTAGTTTATGCCGTCTTAAAATAGGGTTATCTGGCTGTTCTTGCCATAGCTCAATTCTATTTTTTGTTTGTTTCTGCAGCTTAGGAGGTAACTTTTTGTACTGCTTTTTAAAGCGTTTAGAAAATATTATTTGCATATAACATTCAAGAATCTAGCCACTTAAATGCATCTACTAAATCATTAAACTTAGGGGACACATTATTGCCAGACTTTACTTCTTTAGATATAGCTAATAGTTCCTTTTCTGCCATTGGGTTTAGCTTAGGAGGGTCGCTGATAGTAATGCTCCGGTTCCTAACAAATTCCCGTAGGTTGCTTGTAACTACAATACTCATTGGCACGCCAAGATCTTTGGCGACTGCTTGTGCTTTAGACTTTAAGTCTGAATCTATTTTTACATTTAATACAGTTTGTTTACCCATAACTATAGTATACACTTTGGTTATATTTATTCAAGTGGTCTTTGTTGCAAAACTGCCGAAAACCAAGCCCAAGAAGGCTATTATAGATATTTTTATTATTTCGCTCATGCTTTATATATTAGTTGGCAAGCAGTAAGTTAGCAAGTTTATGATTATTTATATTATTTGATTATATTTAGTCATTGAGTGCTATATTTTAGTTAAAGGTTTGCGCTTATACAGCATGTAATATTTAAATAAATAAAAATGGGGTGTTTAGGCACCCCATTTTTTATGAATCAATTTTATTGATTAGCTTCCTATGCACTGCAGAAGTATTCCATTTGAAGTTTTCTTATTATAAAGAATAATAAAGTCTCGTGTGTTGCTTGAGACTATAGCACCCGTACCAGTATCATCACATTTTGCTTTAAAGTTAACATTATAATTTGATGCATCAGGATCTGAACCTGTACTGACATTAGCTGGAATAGGAACTGCGGCGCCAACGGTACCAGCTGTGGGAGAAACAAAAGCAGCAGAGCCGCTTAATTGGCTAAGATTAGTAACATCGACAGCATTCGGTCCAACAGATACGCAACTGGCTGTGTTGCCGTTATGGTTTGACAAACAATCTGTAACTGCTGAAGAAATTTTAGAGGCATCACTTTGTCTTCCGCTATTGGCCGAATTTCTCCTAAGGGCTGGAACTGCTAAGAAGACAATTAGCATAATAAGCCCAGCGATGGCTAGCACAATAAGAACTTCGATGATAGAGAAGCCTTTTTGATTTACTTTTTTCATAATTTTTTGGTGCCCTTTCTAAAATTTACCCTGGTAGGTTTTATTTGTACTATATACTTTCGTAATATACTACAAAATATATATAAGCACAAGCATATTTTGTATGTTGGCCTTTAGATGTTAGATGTTAGACCATGTACCATGGTTATTAGATGTTTGGTGCTAGGTTTTAGATATTCGATTATGTATTACAGAAAATAATTTAACTGGTTAGCAAGTAAAAAGTTGGTGAGGAAAAAGCAATGAGCTTGAACCGAAGTATATTAGATGTTAGATCTTAGACCATGGACCATAGTTGGTCGAGGTTAGAATATAGAAGATTGATCATTAAATGTAGGATAATGAAGTTTTACCTAAGAATTTGCATTAAATAAACTTCTTCATTTCTAATTTGTGTCTAGAAAAAAAGTATAACTTTACTTTTACCTGCCAGCTGTAAAAGTAACAAAAAAGTGGTGTTTACTCTATTATTCTACTTAATTATTGTTGAAATATATTTCTCATTTTTGTTTGGTCAAAAACGAGGCAAAAACCCACCGGGCAAAAAAATATAAATTCTTATTTATTAGTAAAACCCACATAGCGAAAAAAGAACTTGTCCCGCCCTAAAGTATTATTTAGAAATACGGGACTTTATACAACTTTTTTCCTTTGCCGTGATAAGTTTTACAATATCTAAATTAATTTATATTTTACATGCCCGGACCCAATTCTGTAATCTATGGTTAGATAGAATGTAAAAAATCGATATTGGATATTATGCCATCCAATCCACGGGGCCCGGGGTATCTTATGGGTCATGGGTAAGAGCGTACAAGCAACAACTATTAAACAAAAAGCTGTTTGAGTCATTTTCGGCTTAAGTTAATTAAAAAAATGGTAAGTTCTTTTTGTAGTTGTTGGCTTTTACTAGCTCTTATGCCAAGAGCCATAAGCA
>CAZJDP010000026.1:0-6374 GCA_964544805.1 uncultured Candidatus Saccharibacteria bacterium | reverse complement strand
AAAAATTTTTTCGGTGAATTCAGCTTCAAGTGGTGCAGGGCCTAATTTGGCCAAACTAGAAATTGCTGGTAGTTCAGTCGTTTGAAACAACTTCATCCAGCCAAATTTTCGTTGATCATTAAAAAATAATTTAGAAAGTTGACCTTTTTTATCTATGAGTTCAAATGTAATTCTGGTAGATATATCTGGTAGAAAACCTACCAAACTGTCACTTGGATGACCACCACCCCAATTTTCTTGGCCGCGGTATACCAGCTGGCCGGTCATTTTTAAATGCACAACTAAGCTTTTTTTGGTCGATAGTTCAATGACTATCATTTTGGCCCGCCTATGAACTTTTTCTATAATTGAACCTTCTACAAAATCTTGAATATCTTGGCCGTATAGGGGCAGGCTTTTAAAGTTATTCGTGGTTATTGTAATAATTCTTTTACCAACAATGAATTTATTTAAACCTCTTGTTACTGTTTCAACTTCCGGAAGCTCTGGCATACAAAATAGTTTACAGCAGACGGCTTACAGATGACAGCATTAAGTTTACTGTTTACATTATTATAAATACTGAAAATATTATATAGGTGATAATTTAACTAATCCACTAACTGCAAGACTCCCCAGCGGGCCGGCTCTGCGGTAAACTTCTCTCGACAATTTTTCCTTTGCTTGGCTAGTAACATTTTCTGTATCAGATTTTGCTTTTTTAGTTACTTCGCTCGCGGCACCAAAAGCAGCTTGCCTAGCTGTGCGCTTAGGCATAAAAATAGCCTTTAATACGCCTCTTTTTCTGATTCGGCCATCTTTTGCAATTCCAGAACTGTCAAGCGCGCCCATTAAGGCAACCCGTCCATAATCACGAGCAACTTGCTTTGCCATATCTTGAGTCTCTGGGCTGCCAATTTTACCCTTAATGGCCTCAATTAATGCCCGTGCCATATTTTTTATTTTTCCATTACCTCTTTCAGGTGTTGTCGTGTCTACAAAATTATCTGCTTTACCGAATTGCGCCCAGGGATCTTCAGTCAAACCATTCTGCGCAGAACTATAATCAAAACTGTCATCACCACTTTCCCAACTCAGTTCTTCAGCATAACTATCCTTAATGTTTGCACCATTTTGTGCTCCCGGATTCCATTCATCAATACTTGATTCACTTGATAAACTATCCCAACCCCAATCATCGATACCACTTTTAGATGCAGCAGTTGAATCCCATTCATTAGCTAGTGGGTGTTGATTATAGTTTTTCATTATCAATTCCCTCTTCTAAGTTCCAGGGAGCTGAAGGATCGTCCCACCTGTATGTGTAGCCATCTCCGGCACGAATACCAAATGTAACTCTTCCACCTTGGTCAATAAAAGGATATTCAAATCTTTTGTTAATTGCGTCTTGAGTACGAGGATATTTACCCTGCTCATGATGATCGATACGAACTAAATCACCCCGACTGTTTGAGTCAACTAATACTTGGTTTCTTCTATCACCTACTGATTCATATTCAAAACCTCTTGCTTCAAGTTCTTTTAGTTTCTCTTTTGCTTCTTCAGGACTATTGGTTATTATGGTTCTCATTCTGCCATAAGCATCCGTAAAGCTAACACGCTCACCTAATACGCTTACTCTATTTGGATAACAATGACCTGGTTCTACAATTTCATCCGGATGATATAAAATCGCTTTTCCTTCATCATCCACTAAGGCGATAGAAATACCAGAAAAATCTCCTTCAAGTGATTGTTTTAATAAATCATCTATTTCAAGCTGTCTCTTTGCAGCTTGCTCAGGGTCGCCCTTATAATATTCCGCTAAAGCTGACTGATACCAATTATTTAATTCTCGTACTGCTTCAAGCTTTTGAGCCCTCTCTTGGGCTTCAGGATCTTTAATCTCTTCCGCTATTGATGGGTGTTCGATTTGTTCGATGTTCATTTTGTATATTCATTTCTTCCATTTTTATATTTTTTTAATGATTTAATCATACACTATACTTGCATATTTGTCAATATTAATAATATTAAAGCTTGAACCTTTAACCTTTAACCTTTAACCTAAATGTATGGATAGCTTGAAAGACTTGCTGCAAAAAAAAGACCTGGACGAGCCAACTGAGATTACAGCGCTTAAAAGCTACTGCTTAAACGCTTTTTCTTTTGAGCCAAAAATTAAAATTAGCTCGAAAGAAATAACTTTATTTACACCAAACGGCATAATAGCAACCGAACTTAGGATGCGCCAAAAAGATATTGTCAAAAGATGCCAATTAACCAAAAAGTTATCAATTAGAATCGGCTAAGCTTAAATCATTATCAATATAATTAGACAAGTTTATGTCTGTCAGCCTAGCAGTAGCACCATATTTTTCAAGATAAACTTTGGTACTGTAATTACTTATAAGCGACTGCATAAAAGCCAACACTTGTCCGGTAAGTAATCTTGTGTCACTTAAGCTAATCATGTCCTCATAGCTTGGGTTATCTAGCATATGTGATGAATCAACCGTTACGACCGAAACATTACTGTTTTCTAAAGCCACCTTGTATAGCTTTTCATATTTAATAAATTCATCAGCTTCAGCAAAAGGAATCAATATATCAAGCTCGGGCATTTTTTTAAACTTATCTGAAACGACTGTATTAATTGCCTGCTTAACTTCTACTAATGACTGCGGCATATTTTTTAAAATTACGCGCGCAAGCATTGAAGCATTTTTTTTGACCCTAAGGCTTTCACTGCCAAAACTGGAAACTAAATTATTAACAACCAACGGTCCTAGCAACTTAACCCCTTTGTGTATTTTTCCATCAGCTATTTTGTCTATGCCGGCCGGGGCTAGCAGAACCAAGCCTTTTGGTCGATAAAAATCATGGTCATACAACTCTTCTGCAGCCATGGTTGCCACAATTGCACCTCTGCTGTGGCCGGCAAGAATTATTTCACCATCTGTTCGATTTGTTTCTTTTAGCAGTTCGTAAGTATGGGCAAAGGCGCCGGCTTGCCAGTCTAATAGTTTTTTGCCCTTTAAGGCTGCAGTCATGGTTCGGGGAAGCTCAACAACAGAACTGGCTATTCCCAGGCGTGCCATATCCTGGCAGAACGGATCAAAATAACTGGCATCTGAAGCCACGCCATGAACCATAAGCAGGTGCGGGTAAATTACCTGTTCACCCTGTTCGTTAATGTATGTTCTGTATTTAGATGGAAAATGGTTTTTTACAGAATATTTTAACCCGCTATAAGAATAGTCCTTAATATTGCTAAAAGGATTTTGGTCTTGTTCTTCTTTTGCATTGGCTAAGTCTTCATAGCGAATCATTGCTTCAAGATTGCCGACAGGATAGCCAAATCTTAATGTATGTGGCATAGTATCTTTTAGCTACTATACTACCTTTTTATTTTTTTACAATAATTCTAATTCTTTAACCACCACAGTAAATTGATGGTAATTACTATAAACTACGGCCTTTAAACCTACAGATTCAGCAGCCCGGCAGTTAACTTCTAAGTCGTCTACCATAACCGCTTCTTCTGGCTGGACCTTAAGAGCTTTGGCCGTTTTTATAAAAGCTGCTGTCGCTGGTTTGACCAAACCAGTCTTAAACGAAGGCATTACGGCATCAAAATATCCTGTTTCGAGAACAATAGGCTCAACAAATTCTTCATAAGCCTCTTTATTGACATTACTAAGCAGCCCAACTTTGTAGCCCTGCTTTTTTAAGTTGCCTATATAATTTATAAGTTTATCAGAAACAGAAAATCGTTTACTGCTGTCATGATAAATTTTTAAAAAATCATCATATGAAAGATGGGCAATTTCAGCATACTGCTGTAAAAATTCTTCCTGGTTAATAAAGCCGTTATCAAGACTTTTATGCAAGTCAAAAATTGCAGTTAACTGATCATTGTTTTTTTCAAATTCAATTTTCTCGGCAATTAGCTGATAAGTAGATGCGCCAATAACTCCAAAAAAATCAAATATAAATGCCTTTATCATGCCGTTCTTTCGTAAGCTTCAAAAATAGATTCAATATTTTTAATTACTTCTTCAAAATAAGCTCTGGGGTGAGGGGCAAATTGTCTATTGCGGCTTAAAACAGCTTTTTTAAAATACTTAAAGTCTAATAATTTAAATGAATCAACTTCTTTATGGTCGGCCGGCTGAATTTTTTGAATTTTATCTAAACTTAAAGATGCAATAAATACAAATGCTTGCTGGTTGTGAATGAAAGGCTCGTTATTGTAGGCCGCCTGTTCGCTAAAAATTATTTTCTTCGGTTTATAACAAATGTATTTGGCTATGTTAATTCCACCCTCTTCGCGGGCCTCTCTGACAATGGCCTCATAAGGAGTTTCACCCTCATCGACATGCCCAGCTAGTGAAATATCGAACAAACCACCGTAGCAGCCGTCTTGTCTGCTTCTTTTTAAAACTAATATTTTCTTTAAACGCGGTTCAATAATCCAACAATGAGCATTAATACACTCTAAATTTTCATCATCATGAGCATCAGCAATAAACACTCCTCTATGGAGTCTTCTATGGCCAAGGTTGGCAACAGCAATATTCGTCATTTTTTTGTTTTATTTTTTGTTTTTGCAGCTTACAAGCTAATTATCTAACTATTATATTTAAAAATCAAGTTAATTTGTGCCGGTACTGCCAAAGCCTCCGGCTTGCCTAGAAGTTTGTGATAAATTTTCTTGCCTAGTAATGTCCGGCGTTTCGTATTTAGCAACTACCAGCTGGGCAATCCTATCTCCATCATTAATAGTAAAATTATCTGTGCCTAAATTGATAAGAATAATTCCAATTTCTCCGCGGTAATCGGAATCGATAGTTCCAATACCATTCACTAAACTTATTCCGTTCTTAAGAGCCAGGCCGCTGCGAGCTCTTACTTGAACTTCATAGCCTTGCTCTACTTCTACCGCCAAGCCAGTTGGCACCAAAACTCGCTCCATGGAAGACAAAATAATTGGCTTGTCTAAACAGGCCCTGATGTCCATACCAGCACTCTGTAGGGTTTCGTATTTGGGTATAATTGCCCTTTTACTCAGTTTGCTAAATTTAATAACCATTTAGTCAATTTTGCCATTATTCGGCGGAGCGGTCAATTAAAGACGAACTGTGTTCATTACTTTGTTGTAATCTGGTATTTGCAGCTTAAATAATTGCTGAACTTGCGAAGCATTACCAGCGAAAGAACCGTTCCTGGGGTTGCAGGAAGAATTCCAAGAATCTAATTTCATATTATTATCGGCCACTATTTGATAACTGTACCTTATGCCAAGCGTACAAAATGTCGAATAGTTCAAGTTGGTAGACTTTGTACTGGCAAATCCAGCGCCGGCTAAAGCATTAGAAAAGGCATCAAAGCTGGCTTGGCTATTAGGGTATGTTTTGCTATTAACTACATTAGCGCCATAAGAGTTGTAAACAGTAATTGAACGAGCAGAATTTGATACCGCAATAGTAACCGAATTATTATTTTCCGGGGCAGTAACAGCACCATTTTGGACAAATCTGAAAGATCCATTTTGGGCATAGTCTTGTAGGTTTATTGCCTGAGAACCGTTGCCACCGGTATTCTGTTTATTGCCGCTTGGCCTGGTAAACAACAGAATTATTATCGATAACAACAATAAAACACCAAGTGCAATAAGCACCCACCTTAATATTCTGACAACTCCATTATCCATAAGTATTATTATACAACTTTTTTTATTAAAATACAATTAGTTAGTTTACTAATTAGTACTTGGCGTTATAAAGTCTTTTGTTTTTTATGAAAGAAGTAATTGACAGCGACTTAATAAACGAATAGTTCTTAGAAAGCTTGGGCTTAGCCAAAGCTGGTTGTAGTGGGTTTAGTTTAGCTACATAATTTTGCCAAATTAGCCCTATCCCGTCATGGTATGGAGAGCCAGCCTTTTTATAACCATTCTTTAAAAAGAAGTTATTGGAGTGTAAATTTGCCAGCAGTGCCCTAGAATGACAGACGCCGAAGCCGGCCGATTCTAAAATACCGTGGGCCGCCCTTAACACGGCCGAACCAATTGACTGGTTTCTCATTGAAGGACAGCCAATAAATATACTGACAGAAGGAGTGGGCACTTTATCAAACTGCTGAGTCCACAGTTCAAGTTGACCAACAATTTTACCTTTGTATTCAATCATTAACAAGTATTCAGTTTTACTTTTTATCATTTGCTTTAAACGCCGAACTTCGTCTTTTAAGTTCGGTTCAAAATCATCACCAACCAGGCAGCCCATAAGCCGCAGGTTTTCTCTTCCATGCTCGCCTATCAGCCATTTTATTGATTCTTTAGCGTGGTTTTTGGGATTAGGAATAATAAGTCTAATGTCGGGTTTAACTAT
>CAZJDP010000025.1:0-6530 GCA_964544805.1 uncultured Candidatus Saccharibacteria bacterium | reverse complement strand
CATGTTCAGAAAGCTTAACCTGGCCGCCGTAGCCAATTCCGGTAGATAGAATATCTTGGCAATCTTCTGTACCAGGCGTGTAGCAACCAGTAACACCGCTTTTAAGACCTAGCTTTTTGGCCATATCTTGGGTATTTTTAATACCGGCCATATACATAGCTTTAATGGCAGGAATATTACGAGATTGGCCCAGGGCTGTTCTCATGCTGACAGCTCCATAGAATTTTTTATCCCAGTTTTGGGGTGTCCAGCCGCCGCCAAAATTAGTTTGAACATCGTATAAAGTAGAACCAGCCCCCCAGTTTTTATTAAGTGTCATTAAGGTTGCGTAATCGTATGGTTTAAATGATGAACCTGGGCTGCGGGGGGTTGTGGCGTAGTTAACTTCACCGAAACCAGGATAGTCCCAGCCGCGGCCGCCAACCAAAGCTAAAACCTGCCCGGTTTGAACATCTTCGGCTACAGCTGCCATGTTGTCTCCGCCAATTCTTTGCAGTTTAACTACACCTTTTTGAATTTCTTCTTCAGCCTTTTTTTGTAAGTTTAAATCAAGCGTAGTAGTTACTTTAAAGCCGGCTTTTCGGGCATTGGTGGCTCCGTATTCTTGTTCAAGCTGTTTCTGCACTTCTGTAACAAAATATGGGGCAATAATATCTTTATACTTGCCAGGCTTTGTTTGGACAACCGAAGCTATAGTGTCAACTTTTTCGGCTTCCGTCTTTTCTTTTTCGGTAATATAACCCTGTTCGTTCATTAATTTTAAAACATAATTTCGACGGGTTTGCAGTTCGCTGGTATTCTCACCGTAAGGAGAAAAGTAAGTAGGAGCTTGGATCATTGCCGCTAATGTAGCTGCCTGGTCAAGAGTTAGATCTTTGGCTGGCTTGTTAAAGTAACCTTTAGAGGCGGCTTCAATTCCCGCGTATCTAGACCCAAAAGAAATTTCATTAAGGTAAGCTGTTAAAATTTCATCTTTTGAATAACTTCGTTCCAGCTCTGTTGCTAGTATAAGTTCTTTCAGCTTTCTAATAACATTTCGGTCTTGGGTTAATAGTGAGTTTTTAACAAACTGTTGTGTAATTGTCGATCCGCCTTGAGTGGTTCCGCCTCTTGCGTTATTGACAGCTGAACGCATAATGCCGGAAAAGCTAAACCCGCCATGCTTGTAAAAATCTTTGTCTTCAATAGCAATTACGGCGTTCTGGACATTTTTTGGCATTTGATTCTGCGGGATAGGGTAACATTCGACATCTCCTGAACTTGACCACAGTAGAGTCTGACCTGTTCGGTCATAATAAAGTGTCGAGGCCCCGTCGCTACAAGTTTTAAGATCGGTTATATTACGGGGTAAATCTTTTCTAAAATAGGCAAAAACACCCATTGTAAGTACTAATAAAATAGCCAAGCCAATGCCGGCAACTTTAAGAAACCTGAAAAATCCGTCTCTGTTAAACCAATATTCTGCAAAATGCTTAGGATTAAAGTAATAGAAAAATCTTTTTATGGGATTTTTTGGCAATTTAGCAAGTCGCTCCGCTTTGCGGCGCATTTTTGCATCTTTGCTAGATTTAATTTTTTCTCCTAAACTCTGACTCGTTCGGGGACCTTTTAAGGGGCGTCGTTCGCCCTTAGATAACTTTTTAGACTTCTTCATTAAATATCCGTTTTACCTCTTCGTATACCGATATATTATAGCAAAAATATCCTAACTGGCAGCAAAAATTGCGCTTTTGGTTATTTTTAAACGGCTATAACAGTAAATATTACTAAGTAGGCTAAAGTTGTCGGCTGAGAAATAACTGAGTGCGTATTTTTGTGTTTAGCCTATAAAGTATAATATCTTTTACATGAAGCTAAGTGATTCTATTAGCATGCTAAAGGGTGTAGGAGCAGTTAGAGCTGCTCAATTTGAGAAGGCCGGTTTATTTACGGTTGAAGATTTACTAAATAACTTTCCGGCTGCCTACAATGATTTTTCTGTCATTACTAACATTGCTAATATCCGCCCAGGCCTTGTGTCTTTAAGGGCTAAAATTCATTCGTTTTCTAGCAGACGAATGCGCCGGTCGCTTTTTATAACCGAAGCCATAGCCGAAGATAGCACCGGAAAAATAAAAATAGTTTGGTTTAACCAGCCTTACCGCCAGGAAAATACCAAAAATGAACTGTACCTTATTAGAGGCGAATACAAACTGCAGGCTGGAAAGTTGCAGCTGCTTAATCCGCACATTGAAGTGGAAAATCCAAAAGATAGTCTGGAAAGTGATCAGTTCATAATAGCTAGGTACAGAGAATCGGCCGGTTTGAAAAGTGATTACATTAGAAAGGTTATGAAGCAGGCTGCTGTTTATACCGATTTAATAAAAGAGAGATTGCCCGAAAATATAATTGCCGATAACGGCTTAATGGGTCTAAGGGAAACTTATTTAAATTTACACTTTCCAGCAAGCTCAGCCAGCTTAGAGGCGGCCAAGCAACGAATGGCGTTTGAAGAAATATTAATTTCTTACATGGCATCAAAAGCATTAAGAATGGAAACCTTAAAAGAAATAGCTGCCAAAATTCCTTTTAAAGAAAATGTAGCTAAAGATTTTGTTAAAAAATTGCCGTTTAAATTGACCAATAGCCAACGACGGGTAGCATGGCAAATATATAAAGACATTGACAGTAATTCCCCGATGAACAGGCTGGTAGAGGGCGATGTTGGTTCCGGCAAGACGGTTGTGGCGGCTATGGCGGCAATAATGGCATTAGAGGCCGGACAGCAAGTAGCTTTTTTAGCGCCAACAGAAATATTGGCCCGCCAGCATTTAGAAACGCTTCAAAAAGCTCTTGGGCATACGCGCTATATTAACAATATTGGCTTGCTTAGCGGTTCTTTGCCCTTAAAACAAAAGTCGAAAATAAAAAAAGAAATTTCGACTGGACAAATAAAACTGGTGGTTGGAACCCATGCATTGCTTGAACAAGATATTCAGTGGCAAAGTATTGGTTTGCTTATAATTGACGAACAGCATAGATTTGGCGTTGAGCAGAGACAGAAAATTATAAAAAGGGCCGGTAAAATGCCGCATGTACTTTGCTTAACTGCTACTCCTATTCCTAGAACACTGGCGTTAACACTGTACGGCGAACTTTCTATTAGCATAATTAACGAACTGCCCGAACAAAAAGCCAGCATAAAAACAGAGATAGTCTCGCCGAATTCGCTTAATCAGGTATTTGACCGGGTTAAAGAAAGCCTTAATAGAGGCAGGCAGGCCTTTGTTGTTTGTCCGCTAATTACTGAATCTAGTTCAATGAATAATAAAAATAATGCCGAAGCAATTTACGAAAAGCTGTCTAAAACAATATTTAAAGAATATAGCGTAGGGCTGATTCATGGCAAAATTAAACCATTAGAAAAAGACGCGGTTATGAATGATTTTCGCAGCGGCAAAATTCAAGTATTAGTCTCGACTACAGTTGTCGAGGTTGGCGTAGATGTACCAAACGCGACTGAAATGCTAATTTATGATGCTAATTGGTTCGGCTTGGCTCAGCTGCATCAACTTAGAGGCAGAGTCGGCCGGGGTACGGAAGACGGAACATGTTATCTAATAATGAGCGATTCCAGCGCTCCGCCAAAAAGACTAAGAGCCATGCTGCAGACTAATGATGGATTTAAACTGGCTGAACTAGACTTAGACTTAAGAGGCCCTGGCGCAATTTATGGAACTCTTCAACATGGAAAAATAGATCTGCAGTTTGCCAAGCTGACAGACACTTCGCTTATTGCTAAAGTTCGAGATTACGACAACAAACACCCGCAGCTTCTAGAAAATATGTTAAAATATAAACAATTAGCTGAGTCTATTAAAAATGCTAGCAGGCTCACATATTTAAATTAATAACTTTGGTTTAGGATTTTAAAAAATATGTATTCAGGATCAACCCTGACGAATGTCTCGGGTAATATTGTTGGTGCTCATCAAAAAATTGATAAGTCGTCCAGAAAAGTTCTGACCGGCTTGTTAATGAATAATAAAGATTTCCCCAGCAAAAAGTTAATTCTTCATTTTGAGGGCAAAAACGGGCCAGACAGCGCTAAAGCCAAGCTGGACGGCGAGCACGCTCCGTGGCATTTTTATGATCCTTTCGACCCGGAAGACGGACAGTTAATTGACCAAATAACGGCGCATTTTAATAAGCTGGTTAGTGCTTTAAGCGAAAATAACCATGAAAGATCAGCGTTTGAAGCCAGCTGGCTAGCACATGCTATTGTCGATGGTTTAACGCCGGCACATCATTTTCCTTTTGAAGCAGAATTAGAAAAACTCAGGGGCGAAGGCAAAGAAACCAGAGATACAATTTTGAAAAAAGTTGTTATTCCGGGCACTTCTGCCCTAGATATTTTTGCTAAAAACTGGGAAATGTGGGGAGTAAAAGGATTGTTTACAACCCATGCTCTTTTCGAAATGGGTGCGGCTATGATTATGGCACCAATGACATATAGAATTGCCGAGCCTAATAAATATGAATTAAAAAAAGTTCAGCAAATTGGCTTAATTGAATTTTTCAAGCGGACCGCCAGGGAAGTGGCTCTGCTTAATATGTATGATGATTTTTATAAACGAGGCTGGACGCCAAAGCTTGCCAAAACAGTCAGGCTAGAGCTAGCGCCCAAAATGGCCAAGCTGGTAACGCTTGCTTGGTTTATGGCTGCTAAAGAAGCTAAAATTACGACAGCAGAATTGTAGCTTGAACGACTAGTTCAAAAGGGCTACCCTATATAAGTGAGAATAATATCAGGTAAATATAAAGGGCGAATTATTTCTGCCCCCAAAGGCCACCGCACCCATCCCATGAGCGAAAGAATGAGAGGCGCTCTGTTTAACAGCATGGGTGATATAAACGGTTTGAAGGTTCTGGATGCTTATGCAGGCAGCGGTGCAGTTGGCATAGAAGCTATTTCAAGGGGAGCTAGTTTTGTGATGTTTATCGACCATGATAAAAACGCCTTTAGCACAATAAATAGCAATATAAAAAAACTTAATATAGATAATGCCAAAGTAACCAAAGCTAATGTTGCCAGTTGGAGCGATCATAATTTTGAAACTTTATTTGACATAGTAATTGCCGACCCACCCTATGATTCTATAAATGAAGAACACTTTATTAAGCTGGCTAGAAATATTAAAAGCAGCGGATTGTTTGTTATTTCGCTGCCCAAAAAAAGCCTTTTTATTCCGCCTGGCGCTTTCGAGGAACAGTTTCATAAATCTTATGCCGACGGCAGTATATACATTCTAAGAAATATGGACAAAGTTAAAAAACTATATTAAAATAACCCGTTGGATTAAAATTAAATGGAGAAAAAATTTGAAGAAAATCAAAGGACTATTTTTGGCCGAGGGCATGACTCCTCACGAAGTAAAAAGGAACGGCTGGACAGATGAACAGCCCCTAGAAGCAATATACGAAAATACAGACAATCATGCTGCGGTAATTTATGGCCCCAATCCACTATCTAATGAGATAGAATTTTTTCGTAAAACAGTTTCTCAAAATGAGGGTGAAGTTTTTGGTATGTTTCATGCTCATCATTCAGATGATGATAGAGCGTGGGCTGCCTCTTATGCTAAAAGAGTATTCGCTAATGGATTGTATCCTGTTGTCAACGAAGCGTCTGATCTGCCCGATGCCGTAGATAACTTGTCTTTGCACTTAAACCAGGCGCATGAAGTGGTTAATTATAATAATCAAAGACGGGAACTATGCCAGGCAATTGCCTCTGCTGTTTTAGTCTGGGTCTGCAGAATCCAAGAAAACGGCATGCAAAGAAACTTTATAGTTTCAGCTAATGTAGGCAAAGGAATGGCTTTTAAAGTGCCCAAAAACATTTCTAACGAAAAAATTGCACCGCTATTTGTCGAGCCGGTAGATAATAACGGCGAACCATTGATACCAGTTATTGGAGAGGCGGATATAGATATCGCTCCCCATCCGCCGCTAGAAGCGAACAGAGGAGACAAAGTTGTAATTTTAAGCGGACCGGTCAAGCCGGATTTAGTCGGTGAATCTAAAATATATGATGATATTAGAGATGCGGTATCGGCCGGTAAAGATAAGCTAGAAATAGCAGCTATTCTTACAAATAAACGCCGAAAACTCGGACAAGCTTGTTTGGCTGCCGTTATTGAAATTTAATGTTTGATAATTAACTGGGTCGATTGTACAATGGTTTTCGTACCAATTTTTAAGCGCGAGTGATGGAATTGTGAGAACTGCCTAGTCGGCAGTTTGCAAGACCGCAGCCCTGGTTCGGCAAATGCCGCCAAGGCGAGGTGGGGGCGCGAATCGATTAAATAGCTTCAGCTATTTAGTAGAATTGTGCCAGACACGCTTCGCTAGATCTGGACCGAGCATCAAATATATAATATTTGGAACTGTGGACAAGTCCGATATAATTATTGCTTGAACCTTTTAGGTTCTATGTTTAAGCGCGAGTGGTGGAATTGGTAGACACGCTAGCCTTAGGAGCTAGTGCC
>CAZJDP010000024.1:0-6852 GCA_964544805.1 uncultured Candidatus Saccharibacteria bacterium | reverse complement strand
TAATTGATATTTTAGCAAATTTAGCGAATGATTTCCAGTTTTAGTCATCCATTAACCTTTTTAGAGTCATCTCTAAAGGCTCGGCAATATTCTGCTTATGCCTCAATGTATTAATGCTTATAAATTTGGCTTCTAAGATTTCTTTATGGTCAATTTTTAAGCTTGGTATAGACTTTAAATGGCAAACAAAAATACTATAGTAGAAATTTTTTCGATGTTTTTTGTCTGATATTAAAAGTGAACAATGTTCTTCTTTAATATCAATGCCGACTTCTTCTTGAAGTTCTCTGATTAAGCCCGCTGTTTTTGATTCGTTCTTTTTTAAACCGCCGCCAGGTAGGCGCCAGTCTTTTTGAAGTCCTAAAAAGTTTTTTGTTACCAGCAATTTATTATCAAAAATTATTGCTCCGTAAACTCGGTTGCTATTTCTAATAATAAGCAGAATAAATGGAAAGCCAACTAAATAAATAATTTTGCCCAAAAAGTTCATTATTCAATCTTTTCTAGGGGTGCAAAGCTGGTATTAAGCCGTTTGACGCCTTTATTTTTAAAATAAACCGCCACCTCGTTATTGTTCTTTTCAACAATGGTACCTTCGCCGAACAACTGATGCCGAACTTTATCGCCTTCTTCGAGCTCTAATTGGTAATAAGGATCTGGCTTTCCAGGCGCATTACCGCCGAAAAACAAATTATTTTCTGTTGTTCTTTCTAGCTGATTTTTTTCTTCTATTTCCGATAAAAATCGGGACGGCGGATTAGCTTGCAAGTTTCCGTATAAAATTCTAGTGCTGGCCGATATTAAATAAAGTTCTTCTTTGGCCCTGGTCATAGCTACATAACAAAGCCGCCGCTCTTCTTCCATTTCTGATTGGTCATAAAGCGCTCTTGAATGAGGAAAAATTGATTCTTCCATACCTGGAACAAAAACTACCGGGAATTCCAGGCCCTTAGCGGCATGCATAGTCATTAAAGTAACCGCATTTTGCTCTGTATTAAGTGAATCTAAATCGCTCACTAAAGCAACTTCTTCTAGAAAGCTATTTAAGCCATATTCAGTGTATGCCTTAGCCACACTTAATAGCTCTTTAACATTTTCTTTTCTGGCTTCGCCCTGAGGTGTTCCATCGTCTAAATAATTTTCAAAGTCCAGTCTTTTAAGTAGTTTTTCCAGTAAAATTGCAACTGTAGTTGATTCGCTTTCACTGCGGAACCTCTGGAGTATATCGGCAAAATCTTTAAAAGCATGCTTTGCTTTAGGTGTTAGCTCTGTTTCATCTATCAGTTTCAGCGCTTGGTCAATTGAATAATTATTGCTTAAACGAAAATCAAAAAATTTATCAACCGATTTGTTACCTAAGCCCCGGGCTGGAACATTTATAATCCGGCGAAAACTAACTTCATCTTCCGGTTGATATATTAACCTTAAATAGGCAATAATATCTTTTATTTCTGTCCGGTCATAAAATCTAACACCGCCGACTATTTTATACGGTATGCCAAACCGGACAAATTGTTCTTCTAAACCGCGGCTCTGGGCGTTTGTCCTATACAAAACGGCGCAATCAGAATATTTCCGAAAGTTCATATCTACAAGAGTTTTGATTCGACGGACTATTGTTTCTGCTTCGGCCCGTTCATTGTGAACGCTGATAATTTCTATTGGCTGGCCGCTTTGCTTGGCAGTCCAGAGCTTTTTTTCTGATCTTTGCAAGTTCTTGGCAATTACGCTGTGGGCAGCATCTAGAATATTTTTAGTACTACGGTAATTTTGCTCAAGCCTAATTACCGTTGCACTGGGGTAATCCCGTTCAAAATTAAGGATATTTTTATAATCGGCACCGCGCCAGCTATAGATGCTTTGCCAGTCGTCACCGACAACGCATAAATTAAGTTGTTCGTTAACAAGTAGCTTTATTAACTTATACTGCGCCGAGTTAGTATCTTGATATTCGTCGATTAGAATATATTTAAACTGTTTTTGCCATTTCTGATTAATTTCGCTAGCATTTGCCATTAAAGAAACAGTTTTGCCAATAAGATCATCAAAGTCTAAGGCGCTATGCTGTTTTAAAGATTTTTCATAAAGCGGAAATATTTGAGCGGCTGCCTTTTGCAAGGGGCTGCTAGCCAAACCGGTAAATTCCGCTGGTTCTACCAGTTCGTTTTTAGCCGAACTTATTACCGAACCAATAACTTTAGGCGGGTATTTTTTTTCATCTATTTGCAGCTGCTTGGCTAGCTGTTTTATTAATGCTGTTCTATCTGCTTCATCAAAAATAACAAAATTTCTTGGAATGCCTATAAATTCGCCGTCTTGCCTGAGTATTCGGACACAAATTCCATGAAATGTACCCATATATGGCATAAAAGATCTGTCATAATTTGGTTTGCCAAGCAGCCCGGCAACTCGTTCTCGCATCTCGCCAGCTGCTTTATTGGTAAAAGAAACTGCCAAAATTTCTGCCGGGCCAGCTAAATTATTTTCTAAAATATAAGCAATTCTATGGGTAATTGTCTTAGTCTTGCCGCTACCAGCACCAGCTAAAATTAATAAAGGACCTTCTGTTGTAAGGACGGCTTTTTGTTGTTCTGGGTTTAAACCTTGTGTAAATTTTGATTGCACTAGTAATATATTTTAACAATTTTAGAGTCTTAATAATGTTGTGTAATTTTATTGCAAAAAATACAGAATGGCGGCTGCTAAAACCACGGTAAATATTACCCCAAAAATTATAGAAACAACTAACGAACTATGCCCATGGACAGATTGGGTTATTGGCAAATGGTACTGTTTAGTATCGAATAACCGAGGGTTTTGCATATCGGCTTCTGCCTTTGCCGTCATTAGCTGAGATGGATCTGGCTTAGGGTTGTCTTCAATTTCATGATTTACAGCCGGCTCATCCGGTGTTTCGGCTGTAGTGTCTTTATTTAATGGTTCAATTCTTTTTTCGCCTGAAACTATAGCTTTTTCGTCATGTTTTTCAACAGCATTTTCTGCTGTTGGCAGTTTAGCAGGATTAGCAGCTTCTGGCTGAGACTGCTCTAACGGCGGATTATTGTCAGAGATTGCAATTTTGGTAACTTTATCGGCCATTTAATCTTCCTTGCTTCTAATATTATGACCTTGTTTGTAGGTATTTTGAACAATATCTGCAAACTGTTTGTAATTTAAGCTGGCCCCGCCGACTAATAAACCGTTAATCTGGTCACTAGCCAGAAAACCGCTGACAAACTCGGGCTTGACGCTGCCACCGTATAGCACTCTTAAGTTACTAGCAGCTTCGCTGCCGTATAATTCTTTAACCTCGTTGCGAATAACCTTGGCGGCGGCAATTGCTTGGCTGGGAGTTGCTATATCCCCTGTGCCAATTGCCCAAACCGGTTCATAAGCTATCACTAAATTATCAATATCGTCTGTAGTTAAATTAGCAAGAGCAGTTTCAACTTGATCATGTAGTACCTGGTTGGTTTCGCCGGCTAATTTTTCGGTTTTTGTTTCGCCGACACATAAAATAGGAACAATATTATTCCTAACTGCCGCAGCCATTTTAAGAGCAACGCTATCGAGCGATTCGCCAAAAATATGTCTTCTTTCGGAATGGCCAATTATAGAATACTTTACTAAGTTCTTAAGCATAGTAAAGGAAACTTCACCTGTAAACGCGCCTTCATCTTTATAGTAGGCGTCTTGGGCAGATAGCTTAAATTTGCGATGATCAATTTGCAGGCTAATTGGTTGAAGGGTTAGCATTGTGGGCGCTAAAACAACCTCTATGTCTTTGTGCTGGGATATATGTTCATTAAGGCGATGAACCAGTAAACTAGCCTGGCTGACATTCAGGTTCATTTTCCAGTTGCCGACAATTAAGTATTTTTTATTCATCAGTTTCCCCTATTTGTAGCTAGTATACAATCATTAGCTTTTTGAATCTAGCAAAGCCTCGACGCCGGGAAGTTTTTTGCCGGCCATTAAATCTAGGCTAGCCCCACCACCGGTTGAAACAAAGCCGAGCCTTTCTCTAAGACCCTCAATTGATTCAACAAAGCCGACAGTATCGCCGCCGCCGACAATAACAAACGGATGATTTTTGTAGCCAGATTTTTCGGCCGTCATAGCGGCGGCTATGTATTTGGTCGCGTGGCTGAATGGATCGGCGGCTCCATGCCAGCCTTTAACTTCAGTGACGCCGGCCGTGCCATTCCAAATTACCGTTCTAGATAATTTAACCGCTCCGGCAATATAAGCACTAGAAATTGGACCAATATCAAGAATAAGCTCATCTTTAGCTACTGTGTACTTTGCTTGATCGGGCTGCTTGGGATAGCTGGTAATATCGGCCCAGGTGTTGGCTTTAATGTCAACAACCCGGGTGCTGCTTTTAGAATCTATTTCTTTGGCAACAACTACATCCTCTGGTAAAAAGAAGGTAAAATTTCTCGCCTTAGATTCACTGGCTGCTAGCTCTAAAATTTCTTTGGCCGCCGAAATTGAATCTTTTTCAATTAAACTTTCACCAACGGCGTGGCCTTCTGCTGCTAGAAAATTATTAGCCATGGCGCCAACGACAGCTACAAAGTCTGCTTTTTTAATAAATATTTTTAAAAGCTCTATTTTGTCGGATATTTTTGCCCCGCCTATTACCACTGACAGTGGCTGCTTAGGGTGTTGCAAAGCTTCTTCGATTGTATTTACTTCTTTAGCTAGCAATAAGCCGGCATAGCTGGGCAGAACTTTAGTAATAGCACTAGTCGATGCATGAGCCCGATGCACCACTCCAAAGCCGTCTTGAACAAAATAATCAGCACCGGCGGCCAAATTTTTAGCGAATTTATGGTCATTATTTTCCTCTTCTTTATAAAAACGCAAATTTTCTAAAAGTAAAATGTCGCCGTCTGATAATTCTTTAATAGCTTTTTTGACCTTGGGACCGATACAATCATCAACAAAATTAACTGGCAAATGCAGTAGGTCTTTTAACTTTGTGGCAACCGGCGCCAAACTAAACTGATGATCTTCTTTGCTACTGGGCCGGCCAAGGTGCGATATTAAAACTATTTTTGCTCCCAAAGACCTTAGATGCTCAATAGTCGGTAAAGACTGACGAATTCGATAATCGTCGGTTATGTAGCCAAATTCATTAACTGGTACATTATAATCGACTCTAATAATAACGACTTTACCTTTCAGGTCTGGCATGTCATAAATTGTTTGCTTTTGTAGCATGTGGTCTTTCCTTTATTCAATTATTCGTACTTTAATAGTATCTGTCGAACCAACGACTCCAGGGCGATATCCAGAAGCAATAACAACTATATCGCCCCTACGAAATACTTTGTTTCTTTGCAGCCACTGCGTTAAATGAGTAGCCTGGTATGGTTCGTCTTTTCTAACGAAGCTTTTAACACCATAAACAATTGCCAGCTGCTGAGCAACAATTGTGCTGCTGGTTACGGCAATTATTGGCAAATCCGGCCGGTATGAGGCAATTTTATAAGCAGTTGCCCCGCTTTTTGTTTCGGGAACAATAGCCAGCGCACCAACATCGTAAGATAAGTTAATAATAGCCTTGCTAATAGCAGTCTGCCGTGTGTGTGATTCATTATCATAATTAATTACAGTTTTTTCATGAGTATTTGCTTCGGCATATTTGATGATTTTTTTCATAACGGCTACGGCTTCAACCGGGTGCTTTCCTACGGCAGTTTCATCGCTTAGCATGACTGCATCAACCCCAGACAGCACTGCACCGGCAACATCGTTTGCTTCGGCCCTGGTAGGATCGGGCGAATCTACCATAGACGCTAACATTTGAGTGGCAATAATAGTTGGTTTGGCATATTTAATTCCAAGACGGATAATTGTCCGCTGAATTATAGGCACTTCTTCAACGCTAGTTTCAATAGCTAAGTCGCCACGGGCAATCATTAAGGCGTCGCTTGCTTCGGCTATTTGCTCTATGTTTTCGACGGCCGCTCTAGTTTCAATCTTGGCTATTACCTTGGCATTGCTGCCCTGGTTTTTTAATATTCGCTTTAAAGCTATAACATCGTCCGCAGACTGCACAAAACTCAGCGCCACAAAATCGACCTTATTTTCTGAGCCAAAAAGAATATCTTGCCTGTCTTTGGTGGTAATAATATCGCCTTCAAGATCTGTATCGGGCAAATTAATGCCTTTTTTTGATATTAAATAACCGTCGTTTTCAGCTCTTAAATATACAACTCCATCTTTTACGCTAGTTACAACAGTCTTTATTTTTCCGTCAAAAAAAAGTACCCGCTCGCCCCGCTTAACTTTTTTACTAATATCGAACTGGGTTGGTAAAACGCCTTCTTTTTCAAAATTGGCATTAAACCTCAGTCTAATGCTTTGCCCCTTGGCAACCTGGTAAATTCCTTCAAAATCTCCAAGCCTTATTTTCGGACCTTGCAAGTCTTGAATTATGGCAATGGGCTTACCCGATTCTTGGCTAGCTTTCCTAACCAATTTAACAGCTTGCTCGTGGTCTTGATGGCTGCCATGGCTAAAATTAAGCCGAATTCCATTAACGCCGGCTTGTATAGCTTGAAGCAGATTTTTATAATCTGCAGTAGATGGGCCGTAAGTAGCAATGATCTTAGTTCGTTTATAGTTTTCAACTAGCTGTTTGGGGACAATACTGTGCATTTTGTCTAGTGCTATTTTAAGATGAAATTAACGGCCTAAATGATCTTCTGTTTGCTTAATATCTATGGTTGTTTTAATAACTGTATCTGGAGCCAAGGAAATGCTGTCAATTCCTGTTTCTACCAAGAACCTGGCAAATTCAGGGTAGTCTGATGGCGCCTGACCGCAAAGACCAATTTT
>CAZJDP010000023.1:0-6871 GCA_964544805.1 uncultured Candidatus Saccharibacteria bacterium | reverse complement strand
CCTCTTTAACCAAATACTGTTTTCCACCGGTAGCAATTACAGCTTTTTTCACTTAAATGTATCCTTTTCTTAAAAGCTATTTGATATAAATTCAAATAATACTTTAACAGATTAAGCTGTTATAATCAACATCTTAATTGGTTACATTTTTGTTAGGTCTTTACCGGCTAGGCTATAAATTGGTAACAATACTGCAGCCACAATAATAATTGCAACAATTCCAAGTACAATCATAAGAGCTGGTTCAATAATTGTATTAATTGTTTTAATTTGCTGGTCTACTTCTTTTTCATAATAATCTGCTGTGCGGCTTAGCATTTCTTCTACAGAGCCAGATTCTTCACCTATTCTAAGCATATTTGGCACAAGTTCTAAAAAGTTTGGGTCGCCTTCTAGGCTGTCGGCTAAGCTTTTACCACCCTTTACCTGCACAATTGCCCTTTTGATAGAATCTTCAATGAATAGATTGTTAACAGACTTGCCAGTTATGTCTAGCATTTGTAGCAGCGGCACGCCGCTGGCAATTAAGGTCGAGCCAGTTCGGGCAAACCTAGCCATATACATTTTCATAAATAACGGCCCAACTGCGGGTGCACGCATTTTAGCGTTGTCTACAAAACGCCGGCCACCCATGGTTTTAAACCAACGGCTGCCAAAGAAAAAGCCTAGTACAACTAAGGCTACAACAACCCACCAAAACTTAATTATTAAGCTCGATAATCCAAGCAGTATTTGAGTCAGGAATGGCAATTTAGCCCCAGGCAAGCCGTCATAAAGCACCTTTACCTGCGGTAGCACCGAAACTAACATAAAACCAACGACTAAAATCATGACAAACACAACTACAGCCGGGTAAACCATTGCGCCGCGAACCTTACTTAAAATTTCGGCATCTTTTTCTTGCTGGTTAGCTAATCGTTCTAAGCTAGTATCTAAAGTTCCAGAAAGTTCACCGGCAGCTACTAAGTTAACAAATATTTCATTAAAAACAGCTGGGTGTTTAGATAAAGCTTCGTTAAAGGCCATGCCAGCTTCTACATCTGCAATAACCTCTGCCACAACCGCCTGCATTTGCTTAGACGCTGTTTGTTTTTGCACAGACCTTAAGCTTTGAACAAGTGGCAAACCGGCATTAATTAAAGTACTAAGCTGGCGGGCAAATAAAATTTTATCTTTTGTTTTTACTTTATGAAAAAAACCTACTTTATTTTCTTGTTGCAGGGTAATTTCTAAAGGAGCCAAACCTTGATCGTGAATTAATTTACCGGCGGCCTTTTCGTTAGCAGCCTGAATAATAGAAGTTACCTTTTCACCAGTTGCCGGGTTCCTAGCAGTAAACTTGTAGGTTAACATGAAGAACTCCTTGCAGGAGTTGCGAAGGCTGAAGGCTGAAGGTTGAAGGTTGAAGTAGTAGAAATATTCTTTCTATATTCGATATTCGATATTCGATATTCACTCATATTTAGCCTCGCATTAACCTGTCTAGTTCTTCTAAATCTACCGCAAAGTTTCTGGCTTCATCGTAAGTAATTGTTCCGTTATGAATAAGATTAACCAGCGTTTTATCCATGCTCTGCATGCCGTATTCGGCGCCTGTTTGAATAACAGCGTCTAACTGATGGCTTTTTCCTTCCCGGATAATGTTTCTAACCGCTGGCGTACCAATTAAAATTTCGGCGGCGGCAATTCTACCTCCGCCAATAGCCGGTACTAACCTTTGGGAACAAATAGCCATTAAAATATTGCTAAGCTGAGACCTAATTTGCGGTTGCTGATGCGGCGGAAAAACATCTATCATACGGTCAATACTCTGTGCGGCGCTGTTGGTGTGCAAAGTAGCAAATACCAAATGGCCGGTTTCGGCTATGGTAATAGCACTGGCAATTGTTTCTAGGTCGCGCATCTCGCCAATAAGGACGACATCTGGGTCTTGCCTAAGGCTAGACCGTAAAGCAGCCGAAAAGCTAAAGGTGTCATAATGAACTTCTCTTTGAACAATGACAGATTTTGCGCTTTTATGAGTAAATTCTATTGGGTCTTCAATAGTAACAATATGTTCGGCTCGTTCATGATTAATTTTGTTAACAAGCGCTGCTAAAGTTGTAGATTTTCCAGAACCGGTCGGGCCGGTCACTAAAACTAGCCCCCTAGGGTAATCGGCAAATTTGGTAACTACCGGTGGCAAACCTAGCTGTTCTATAGTGGCAATTTCGTTAGGTATCAGCCTAAGCGCAGCAGCTAAATTCCCTTTTTCATGGAAAGCATTGACCCTAAACCGGCCTAAATCGCCAAAAGAAAAACTAAAATCAAATTCTTTATCTTTTAAAAGAATTTGTTTTTGATCGTCATCTAAAATTGCAAAAATTAACTGCTCGACAAGCTCTTCGTTTAAAGATTCAACACCACTGACAGCTTTAAGGGCGCCGTCCACCCTAAGCATCGGTGGCAAGCCAACCTGTAAATGCAGGTCGCTGGCTTTTTGCTTTAAAACTTCTTCTAGTAGTATTTCTATTCTTGGTTGTGTAGTGTTTGTCATCTCCACCCTTTTTATGCGCTGTCGGCTGCAGCTACTCTGTTAACTTCGTTTAATGTTGTTTTTCCGGCAAGCGCTTTTAAGTAACCGTCTTCCCGCATGGTAATCATCCCTTGCGTTCTGGCGACATCTTGTATTTCGGCGCTAGTAGCTCTGTTAATAATAAGATCTTGAATTTCTTCTGTGACATTAAAGACCTCATACAAGCCCATTCTACCTTTATAACCGTTTGGTGTTTCAGGAGAATCAGTGCCCTTAAATAAAGTATAAGCATTTTGCCCTATGGTTGGCAACTTTTCACCACTAAAACCTAGATCTTCTTTGAATTTTTCGGCTTCTTCATCTGTTGTGGGTAGAATGCCAGCTAAAGCACTATGAATTGCTTCTACTTCTGGCTGGCTAGCTTCATAAGATTCAGCCTTGCCACCAATTCTACGAACCAGCCGTTGTCCAATAACCGTTCTAACAGTACTGGCTATAAGGAAAGGTTCAATATCCATATCTAGCAGCCTAGGCAAAATGCCGGCGGCACTGTTGGTGTGCAAAGTACTTAATACTAAATGGCCTGTTAAAGCTGCTTGCACGGCTAGCATAGCCGTTTCTTTATCACGAATTTCACCAACCATAACTACATCCGGGTCTTGTCTTAAAATACTTCTTAGGCCGGCTGCAAAAGTTAGGCCGACTTCTGAATTAACTTGTATTTGGTTAATGCCGTCCATTTTATATTCAACTGGGTCTTCTAGGGTAACAATGTTTATATCATCGCTCTTAATTTCTTGAATAAGCGCATAAAGACTGGTAGATTTACCAGAGCCAGTCGGGCCAGAAGTTAAAATCATGCCGTTAGGGTTTTGAATGCCTTTTCTTATTGTTCTAAGGGCCCGGCCGCTATAGCCCATATCTTCTAGTTTTAAGCTTGTACCAGACTTATCGAGCAGCCTAATAACGCATTGTTCGCCCCACACAACCGGGCTAATAGCAATACGCAGGTCAATTGCATTGCCAGCAACCATAACAGTAAACTGGCCGTCTTGCGGAATACGATGTTCGTCTATCTTTAGGTTAGATAAAATTTTTATTCTAGATATTAGTGGCGGCTCTGTTTCTTTAGGTAGTTTCATAATTTCGCGCAAAACACCGTCTATTCTGCAGCGGATTTTTAGTTCTTTTTCTAAAGGTTCTATATGAATATCACTGGCCCTACTTTTAGCTGCATATTCTAAAATAGCCGAGAGCGCTTTAGATATTGGCGAATCTTGAACAATACTTTTAATTCTGTTTTCTTTGGCGGCCCGCAGTTTGGCATCTTCTATTGCTGCATCGTCATCTGCATTACCGGTGGTATTTCTGCCTAAAGCTTCGTTAACATCTTTAGAAACATCAATTTTATACTGCTTTAAAACTTGTTCTATGCCGTCCTGACTGGCTAAATATACCTTTAATGGCCGGCCAATTTTATTAGATAAAAAGTCAACCGCCTGGACATTATCGGCGTCTAACATGGCTACTACCAGCTTTTTTTCCATTTCGCCAAGCGGTACCGCCATGTATCTTTGGGCAATATCTTGAGGAAGCAGTGCAAGCACCTTCGGATTTACCCGCGCACCATTCAAGTTAACATAAGGCACCTTAGTAGCCTGAGCAATTGTTTTAGTAAGGTCTTCTTGGTTAATAAAGTCTTTATTAACCAGCGTGGCCATAAACGGCTCTCCCTCGGCATTTGCTAGTTTATGAACTTTTACCAGATCGGCATCAGACAATAAGCCATTTTTTACCAGCAGGCTTTCTACTAACTTTTGGGTGTTTGCCATTAAAACACTCATAGCAGACCGTCCTTGCTTAAATTAATTACTAAAAGGTTTATTGTTTGAGTTGTCTTCAACAGTTATGTCTTTGGTAATGTCTAAAGAGTCTTTATTAAAGTATTTTGTGTCCGGAGTTTTAAATTCAGCTGTTATAGGCTGAACGGTTGGGGCATCAAGATTATAGTTTTTCTGACCGCCAAAAAGAAAATTTGCTAGTATAAAACTAAATACACCGGCAACAATTGCCACCACAACAATTATTAGCATGTCATTCTTTTTCATTATTTGGCCGCCTTTTGGGTGTTAGTTTGCTTGGTTGTTGCCTTAGAGCTACCCGAGCTTACTTTTTGCTTTTGAATCTGTAAAATTTTTAAAGGCTGGTACTGGGTGGCTGCTACTACATCGGTTTTCATACTGCCCTCGCCGCCGGAAATACTAATTGTTTTAACCTTTATTGGCCTTGTTGTTCGTTCAATATTTTTAATAAATTGCTTCACAGAATCATAAGAACCTTGGCCGCTTAAAGTTAACGGAATCTCTACAGGTTTAGGATCAGCGCTACTTTGTTCGGCAGTTAATTGCTCGTCTGTTCCACCTAATGCATCTAGGGCAATGCCTGGAGTTTTCTGGGCTAAATTATCTATACTTGTTATAAGAGCCGGAAAATCATACTTGCTAGGCAGAGCATTCAGTACAACTTTAGAATTTGGGTCGCTATTGCCAATTATAGATTCGCTAGCTGTGTCGAAAGCAACATATTGGGCCTGCAACTGCGCAGTTGCTTTTTTGTTCTTTTCTAGCTGGTCTACTGCTTTATTTCTTAAACTTAATACCTTGTTTTGGTACTGTATTTGTTTCCATAAAGAAAAGCTAGCTACTAGTGCAAATACTAGGGCTACTACGGCTAAGCTAATATAAATAAGCACTTTGGTATTAGATTTATCTATTTGTAGCCTTTTAGATGACAGCTTAAAATTATCTGAATTAAACTTTGCCATTATTGTTTTGCCTCCGCTGGCTTAGTAAATAGTGCAGATGGAACTTGCTCCCTAGTAGTAACCCCTGCCTTCGGAATAAGCTGAATTCCATCTGAGCTAGATGCAAACAATACTGGGTCAAAATTTAAGGTTACGGTAAAGCTTGCTCCTTTTTCATCTTTGCCGAAACTTGTTAAAACAACACTATTAAATGCTGGCGTTTTGTCTTCTGAACCAGCTAACTGGTAATTGGTAAACTTAAGTGTATCTACAAATTTATTGTTCGCCTCATAACTGGGTGTTGTACCTGAAATTGTCATAGTATTTTGTTCTAAATCTACATCTATTTTATTAAGCTGTACCTGGCTGGGAACAATTTTTGCCAAAAAATCGGGCAATCTGCTGGCAACTGGCTTTTCTGAATGCAATTTATCTAATGTATTAAGCTGGGATTGTACAGTTAGCATTTTTTCTATATCTTGAGTATTTTTTATATCGGCCGCAAGCTTATCTATATTTTTATTCGCTGAATTTAACGCAATTTTCTGCCCAGCAGAAACGCTCATCATTAATAAAACCAAGCCTGCGCTTGCAGCAATAATAATTACAGATACAACAATTGCTGTTTTGCGCGTTCGCTCTGCTTTTAAGTACTGGGCTTTAACATCTGGAATTAAATTAAGCTGTATGCTAGACATAACCTTAACCTTCCCTTTCTGCAAGGCCAGCAGCTACGCCAAAATGGTTAGAAACAGCCATTAAATCGTTCTGTTTGGCTTCTGGGAAAGATACATTGCGCCAAGCATTGCCTATTTCTATGTTTACGCCAAATTTATTAGCTAAATAAAGTGGAAATTCTGGCAAAGTGCTAGCGCCGCCGGTAACAATAATTCGCTCGAGTGGTGCATTAGGGTAGCGGGTACTATAAAACTTTATAGATTTTTCTATTTCGCCAACCAGCACATCTATAACCCCAATAATACTTTTATATATTTGGCCCTCTAGCTTATCTTTACTTAAGCCGAACTTATTAATAAATTGTTCTGCTTGGGCTTCATCTACATTTAAGTTCTGGCTGGCGGCCTTTAATACAGCATCGGTGCCAGTAGGAATAGACCTAGTTAGCCTTGGGCCACCGTTTACCGATATAACAATATCTGTAGCTATTATGCCCATGTCTACCACCATTTGTGGCGTATTCTGGCCATTGCCAATTAAAGCCCTAGCAAGCGCCAAGGCATCTGGTTCAAAAGCTATAACATTCAGGCCAATGTCTTCTAATAAGTCTAGCCTTGTTTCTATGTATTCATTGGGTATGCTAGAAAGTAATACCTCTAGCTTATTGGTATCTACCGGGCTGTCACCAAGTAGCGCCCAATCTACCTTGCTTTCATCTAACGGAGTAGGAATAAGCGTGTCTGCTTGGTAACGAATAGTCTTGCCAAGTTCAGAACCCGACAGTCTTTCAATATCTACAACAGTTGTAAAAACTCTATTGCTAGGCAAACCAACAGCAACATTACGGGTTGTTACCCCGCTTTTAGTTACCAAAT
>CAZJDP010000022.1:0-7002 GCA_964544805.1 uncultured Candidatus Saccharibacteria bacterium | reverse complement strand
TGTATAAGCCAAGCTTACTGCAATATAAAGATCTAGGTAATGATAGTGTTGATGACTATACTTCGTCTACTAGCACAAATGCGTGTGATGATTCTGGCAATAGCCAGGGTACAGCAGGAGCTATGGGTTGGGAGTTAAGTGGCCAAAATAAGATGGTTGTTTATCAACAGGCAGATCCTAAGTGGTCAGGAAAACCATACAGTAGTTGTGGAGATATTGGCAAATGTGGTTGTTGGGTTGTAACAACTGCAATAATAATATCTACACTTACAAACAAAAAAATCAATCCAGGCCAGCTTCTTGATAAATATGGAACAACTGTTTACCCTGTTACGCCTGCAATCAAAGAGGGTCTTAATGCTTATAAGCTTAATGCGGATGATATGGAAACCAACTTCGACAAAGCGGAAAAAACTTTAAAAAATGGTGGTTTAATTGCAGCTTATTTTCATGCCGGGCCATTCACAACGATAGAACATATGATGATTATCCGTAAAGTATCTGCTGACGGCAAGAAATTCTTTGTTTATGATCTTAGGGGACCAGATGATCCAAATAATACCAAAAGCTACACTAGAGAATTTTTAATAACAAAGGCGAACTTAGTAGAAATGTATGCAATATCGAAAAAGGATAATTAATGATATTAACTAAAAATAAAATTATACTGCTGGTAGGGATAGTGTTTATTGCTTTAGCTGTATATACACTAGTTGTTTTAGTTTTTTTGCCCGATAGACAAAAGGTAAGTTCAGATATTACACAGCAAACAGCACCACCATACGACGGAAAACCAATTGTTGCATTCGACGATCAAACAAATGGTGGGCTCTATAGATCAATAGGTGCTGAAAAATATATTGAAATCAAGTACTTTATTGGTGAATACTTAAGCACTAAAGGCGTGCCAAAAAATCCGGTGCCCAGTGTTACTGTAACAAATTTTAAAAATGACCTACAATTCCTTGGTCAGTCTGGAAAATATAACAACATTTACTCGTTTGATGTAGTTTCAGGAATTATCAACAGTAATTTTGCTGTTAAAGTGGTCGAAAATTCAGATACCACCCAGACAATTGCCACAATAGAACCTAACTTATTCTCCAAAGATATCAACTCTTATTCTTACGAAAACTATTAAGTTATCGTAGGCGGATAAGGTTGGTGTGCTCTAGCAAAGTTATTGCTTACCCGAGTCGACATAGGTGTTAGTAACAGTGGTTTAATGACAGTTTTTAAGTATTAAAAACACAGAAATAGATTGTATGTTGTTAATATATAATGTACAATTTAAATGTACATATAAAGGAGTAATTTATGTCTATACTAGAAACTAATATGTCTAGCCTCAGGGCAAACTTAGCGGACGCCTTAAACCAGGCGTCAGATGGGGATATAGTATTGATTAAAAGATCCGGCAAAGCCGATACAGCCCTAATAGACGGTGAACTTTTAGAAGATTTTTTAGCTGCTGCTAGCCCTAGGTTTATAAAGAAAATCGCCCAAGCCAGAAAAGAGGCCGAGCGCGGAGAAGTGGTCAGCTTTGAAGATGTTTATAAAGAAATAATGGAATAATTATGAACCTTGTTCTAGCAAAAACTGCTTACAAAGACCTTAAAAAACTTAACCCAGTAACCCAAAAACAAATTGTAAAAAAATTAAAGTATTTTACTGAACAGTCAGACCCATTAAGTTTTGCTACAAAACTTACTAATTTTACTAAGGGTGGAAATTATCGCTTTAGAATTGGAAGTTACCGTATTATTTTTGATACCGACAAAACGACAATTTATATACTAGCTATAGAACATAGAAGAGAAGTATACCGAAAATAATCAATAGATCCTAAAGGCTTATTAGGTTGGTGTGTTGGGCAAAGTTTTTGCTGACAATATCGGCGTCTGTAGTGGTAATAATTGTTTGGTAGTCAACTAAATATTTTGTTAGTTGCTTGCGCCGGGAACCGTCTAGTTCACTAAATACATCGTCTAATAAAATTATTGGTTTTATTCCCCGGGCATTTTCTATAAGCTTTTTCTCTATAATTTTTAAACTTAAGATAATTGTTCTGGTTTCACCCCTAGATGCCGAAATATCTGCCCGATTATTTCTTAATACTACCTCAAAATCTTCACGGTGCGGCCCGTTGCCCGTGAAACCTCTGGCCATGTCTGCATTAAAACTAGCTTCCAGTGCTTTTAACAGGTTAGATTTATAGTCATTTACACCTAGTTTAGTTTTATAGGCAACTGAAACTTTTTGCTTTTCACCGGCAATTTCTGAATATATTTCGCTTATTAAATAATTTATTTCATTTATTAAATTTAGCCTTAAGCTTACAATTTCACCGGCAATTTCGCTTAAGCGGATATTCCAAACAAACAATTGGTTACTATATTTTGGACTATAATTTTTAAGCAGGTAATTTCTTTGAGCTAATATTCGCTTATATGAACTAATATTAGTGCTGTATGTTGGAACTGTTTGGCTTAATATATAGTCTAAAAAATTTCGGCGATATTCCGGTGAATCGGTAAGTAGCCTCATGTTTTCTGGTTCAAACAACACAAGCGCCAGCTTATCTTCTAGGCTGAGCCGCTTTTTTTGTTTTGAATTTATGACGAAGTATTTATCTACCTTATCTTCAACTTTCTTAATTTTAATTGAACGGCTTTTTTCGGCCATTAAACAATCAACACTTGTCCACTGCTCATTAAATGAAATTAAATCAATCCAAGAGGCCCTGTATGGCTTTAAACCGCTAACAACCAGCACCGCTTCCATTAAATTAGTTTTACCGCTGGCGTTTGGGCCAACAACAATATTAACCCCAGGGCTAAGCTCAACAGCAAAATCGTTATAAGAACGAAAGTTCTGCAACCTTAACGAACTAATAGTTCGTTCCGATTGTGGACCGTGGACCTTGGACCTTAGGTTTTTATCCATTACCGTATCTTGCTTTATGAGATTTTATAAATGCATTAAGAGTTTTATGAGCAACATCTGTTTTTTTTATTAAATTATCGAAATCATCTTTATGAATAAAACCAAGTTCAAATGATATTATTATTTGGTTTTTTAATTCATAAAGCGAACCCGATGCCATGATATAGAAATGTTCCTGGTCTTTATTACTGTACCTGCCAAAACCTTCAGCTATATTAGATGCAACAGAAACCGCACTTCTTTTCATCTGTGGAACTAAACTAAAAATTTCTGTTTTCGGATATTTTTCTGTAATTTTATAAATATCTATGGCTAAATCTTTTGACAGCTTCCATGCTCGAATGTCAGTAAAAGAACTAATCATCTAAATATAATACCAACATCCATGGTCAATGGTCTAAGGTCTAGTATCTATGACTTGAGCGGCATTATTAAACCTGTTAAATCTTCTGCTTGATTACTAGTAAGTAGACACGGTTCTAGTTTTCCATTAAAGCTAAATGTAACTTCCTCGGCATCTACGGCGCTCAGAGCGTCAAGCAAGTATCTTGAATTTAAAGTAACTTCGCCTTCGCCTACAACTTTGGCTTTAGCTTTAGAATTGTTTTCACCAATCTGCGAAGCCACAGAAGCAATGCTAATTGTGCCGTCGTCTTCATTTACCTTAATAGTGACACTTCCAGCGCTTTCGCGGGCAAAAAGGCTCGAAACTTTAGTGATTGAAATAAGCTCTTCTTTAGGCAAAGTAGCCGAAACCGCAAATTCTTTAGGTATTAATTTTTTGTAGTCCGGGTAGGGAACATCAATTAATTTAGACACTATCTCAATATCTTCTATTCTAAATAAAACCTGTTGGCTGTCGGCAAAAACCTCTACTTTGTCTGCGCTATCAGGAACAACCCTTAAAACTTCTTGCAGGGCACTCGCAGGAACAAGCAAAGAAATATCTTGCTTAGTTTTAAGTAGTTTCTTTTCAGAAAGCCTATAGCTGTCAGTTGCTACTACAAACAATTCTCCGTCAATTGTTTTTAAATAAACTCCTGTTAAAACTGGCCTGGCTTCATCACCGCTGGCGGCAAAAACAACCTGTTGTAAACCTTTTTTAAACTCTTTTGCAGGAATAGACCATTCGATCTTTTTATCTACTGCTGGAATATCCGGGTAATCATCGGCTATAACACCATTAATAGTAGATTTAAATTGTTCGGTGCTTATATGCAACTTGTGTTCATCTAATTCTAGGTCTATAACGCCGCCGGGCAAGCTCGAAATATATTCTTGCATTAATCTAGCCGGAACAGTAATAGACCCTTCGTTTTTAACTTTAGAACCAATTTTTTCACTAATGGCAATCTCTAAATTAGTAGCAGAAATGCTCAGTCTGTTATCATCGGTTCTAAGTAGGACATTATTTAATATTGGCAGGGGATTTTTGTTGGACATAGCAACCTTGGCAACATTACTTAACGCTTTGCTTAAATTTTCTTGGGTTACCTGCAGCTTCATTAAATACTCCTTATATATATTTAATTAGTTTTAGTTTATATAGGCCCTGTGAATAATGTTGAAAAACCACTGAAACAGATGAATTTTTTATAAAAAATGTGTACAACTTAGTGGAAAGTGAACTGAATTTGGTGGGTATTAATTGTGTGTAAAACAAAATGAGCTTTGAAGCTTGTGAAAATAATGTGTACAAAAATAAACTTTTAAACATTATTTCCACCACTATTTTCACAGTATTAAAAAATAAATTAAGCATTTAGTGAATCCATAATTTCTTTAATTTGGTCTTTAAGCAGGGTATCAAACTGCAATTCTTTGCTCATTTTTTCTACAGAGTGCATTGCAGTGGTGTGATCTTTTCTGCCAAGTTCTTGGGCTATTTTGGGGTAACTTAAACGAAGCTCGCTTCTTAATAAATACATGGCAACTTGCCTAGGCAAGACAATTGCTTTGTCCCTTCTTGGGCTTATAAGTTCTTCTATAGGAATGTCGTAATATTTGGCTGTTCTTTCAATAATTTGCTTAGGTGATATATGTTTTGGCCTGGCAACTTGGGCGCCAAAAAGGGCGGTTGCAATATTTACATTTGGGCTAAGGTTTCTCATTTCGCAGAAGGCTAGAAGCTGGTTAAGTTCGCCTTCTAGCTCTCTGACATTACTCTGAACTCGCTTAGCTAAAAATTCTACTAAATCTTGCTCTAGGTTAACGGAGTGGTTATTGGCTTTGTTTTGAATAATTGCGCACCTAGTTTCAAAATCTGGGGCGCTAATATCTACCGACATTCCCCATTCAAAACGGCTTCTTAGCCTATCTTCTAGGTTGGGAATAGATTTTGGCGGTTTGTCGCTGCTTATAATGATTTGTTTATCGGCCTGTCTTAGAGCGTTAAAAGTGTGAAAAAATTCTTCTTGTGTTTTCTCTTTGCCGGCAAAAAATTGAATGTCGTCTACAATCAGTACATCTGCGTTGCGGTAATGGGCAGTAAAATCAGATATTTTTTTGTACCTTATAGAATCTAAAAATTCTTGAACAAATTGTTCACTGGCTACATATACAATATTGCTGCCGGGGAATTTTTTAGAAATTTCATTGCCTACTGCTTGAATAAGATGAGTTTTTCCTAAACCAGAATCTCCGTAAACAAATAGCGGGTTATATTTTGTTCCAGGATTGTTACTTATGGCTTGGCACGCCGCATAGGCTAGATCGTTGCCGCCGCCAACCACAAAACTGTCGAAGGTGTACTGATTATTTAAGCCCTGTCTATAGGCATGAGTAACGCCTACTGGCCCATTAACTGCTAGCTGCGGCTGTCTATTGCTGGCATCGCTGCGCGTATCTTCGTTAATTACCACAATTTCTTCGCTGTTTCTTTCAACTTTCCTAGAAGGGGCGACAGAAGAGTGAATTTTAAACTCTAGGACAATATCGCTAGAATTGTTTTTTTCTAGCAGCTCGTCTAACAGCGGTTTGTATTTAGACTCCATTTGTGTTTTTGTAAAAATATTTGGCACGCCTATTGTTAAGATATTTTCTTCTTGCCTAAGCACCCGAGTATTTTTAAACCATGTAATATAGCTAGCCCTAGAAATAGTTAATTCCACTTCACCTTGGATGGTTTGCCATAGTGCGGCGTCTTTTAAGGCTACCTTTTTGTCCATCTATTTTTACCCTCGTTTTTTGAATTTCTCTTAACTAATACTATAAACAAATAGCCTCATGTTTTCCACAGTTTGTTGAAAAATATAGTTAATTATTAAATGGCAGGCTTAAAAAGGGGTTGTCTTTTTCCACACACAAAATATACCCCTGTTACAAGGGTGGAAAACTAACCCATTACTGTGGAAAAAAATGTACCAAAAATTACAAAAAGAATGTTAATTTTACAATCTGCTTCAGTTACTCCACAAGGCTAGTGCTTGTTAAGAGCAGTTATATCTGTTAATATATTCAGTTGAATTATGCCTAAACGAACTCATCAACCAAAAGCCCGAAAAGCTAGCAAGCGACATGGTTTCTTAAAAAGAATGTCTTCTGCTTCTGGTCGGCTAATGCTTAAAAGACGCCGCCTAAAAGGCCGAGCAAAAATAAGCTACTAATTGGTTACTACTAGTTTAAAAATAAAATAGCTACTATTATATTTAGTAGCTATAGTTTTGTTACTTTTAAAAGGAAATATTTTGTTAGCCAAAAATCACCGATTCCACGGCCTAGGAAGCCTTAACTATACTTACCGCAGAGGAATAGCCTTAAGAGGGCAATATTACGGTTTAAAGGTTAGTAAAAACCGCCAAACAACTTACCGAATATCTGTAGTAGTCAGTAAAAAGGTTACAAAGTCGTCCCCAAAAAGAAACCGAATAAGAAGAAGGCTTTATGAAGCCTGTAGGCTAGAAGCAGATAACTACTTAACCAACCAAGATGTAATCTTTACTGTTTATGACGAAAAAATATTAAATATGCCTTTTAACGAACTTTGCGGCTCGATAAAAAAGCATTTTGCCGAAATAAAAAACTTACAGCTTTAAAAAATTTTATAAATTCTGTTAT
>CAZJDP010000021.1:0-7007 GCA_964544805.1 uncultured Candidatus Saccharibacteria bacterium | reverse complement strand
ATGCCGACCAATCATTATTTGCCGCCAAAATAATGCCCGATTCTATTGTCAGTAAAATACCAACAACTGCCCGCAAGACGCTTTTTAATGAAATTAAAAAAATTCTGAATTTAAGCATATCTTTGGGCGGCAGCACCAGTAGAAACTATTTAAATGCCGAAGGTAAGAAGGGGAATTATTTAGAGTTTGCCAAAGTTTACGGCCGGACAGGTTTAGAGTGCTTAGTTTGCAAGAAAAATATAATATCTAAAATTAAGTTAGCCGGCCGCGGTACTCATATTTGCACTACTTGCCAAAAAATTTATTTGTAAATTTTCTTTTAGTTAAATGGTCGTCTAAAATATAGTTTGATGATAACTATCTTTATAGGTGAAAACGAAATTGACCGCAACGAAGCAGCCAAAGCTTATGAGCGTAATTTTTTATCGGCTCACGGCGAGCTTTCGCTTTTTAAAATAGATGCCGAATCTGCACCGGAAGATGAATTCATAGACGCAATTTTGTCGGTACCGTTTTTTTCAGATAAAAAATTAGTGAAGATTGTTGGCCTGGAAAAAAATAAAAATTATATCGAACTTATCCTTCGCCATCAAAATAATATCCCAGAAAACTGCGAAATTTTAATTGTAGCTAGCGCGTTCGACGGCCGCCTTAAAACCGCCAAAGACTTGCTTAATATTGCCAAAGTGCGCGATTATCCCAATTTAGATCGTAGTGCACTAGAAGGCTGGTTGAAAAATCTTTTTTCACAAGAAGGAGCAACTATAAGCAGCGCCGATATTAGTTATTTAATAAATAGAGTAGGCGAAGATCAGCAACAGCTATACAACGAGGCAAAAAAACTAGCTCTCTTAAAAACAGTAAACAAAGACAAGATTGATGCTATGACCAATAAGTCTCTCAGCAGCACAGTCTTCAATTTGCTAGACGCTATCTCTGCGGCTGATTCAAAAAAGGCTTTACAAATATTTGACGAACAAATATCTTTAGGCAGCGAACCGCTGGCTATTTTAGGTATGATTTCTTGGCAGTTATTTAATATATGCTTATTATTTACTGGGTCAAAACAAATGTCCCGGCCAGAACTAATGCAGGTTAGCGGAATGAGCCCGTTTGTTTTTAGAAAAACAATTTTTTTGGTAGATAAACTAAACAGCAGCCAAATTTATTCTTATTTAGACAATACAATTAATGCCGAGTATCAAATTAAAAACAAGCCCGTTAATGCCCGGGCTGTTCTTAAAAATTTAATTCTTAACTTGGCTAGCCACTAATTACTTTTTGGCTGCAGTTTTTTTAACAGCTGGTTTTTTGGCTGTTTTTGGCTTGCCGGCCGTGCTGGCTTTGGCTGCTTTAGCAAGTTGTTGCTTTTTTCTAGCAGCTTTATTGCCATGGATTACATTTTTCTTGGCGGCTTTGTCTATTGCTTGATCGGCACTAGCTTTGGCTTTACTAATTGAATCTGCTTTACCGCTTTTAACGGCCACATTAAAAGCCTTTAAAGCTTCTCTTAAAGATCTTTTAGTTTTGGCATTGCGGGTGGTAGCTTTTTTAGTTACTTTAACTCTTTTTTTAGCTGACTTAATGATTGGCATTAATCGTTGGTTCCTTTATCTACTTAAAAATAGTTTATTATTCTTATCAACGAACTACTATACCTAAAAAGTCGATTTTTTTCAAGTAAAAGCTTGCTTTTTTGATAATGTTTATGTTACTCTGCATCTTATAAAGGCCTAAAATAAAAAACAATACAAAAAAACCATGGACAACAATGAAAAACTTCAGGCTATTCAAAGGCTAAAAGAAGCCAAGAATATCCTTGTAACTGTTAGCGATAATCCTTCTATAGATCAACTGGCTGCTTCGCTAGGTTTTACTTTATTTATGAATAAGCTGGATAAACGGGCGACGACAGTTTTCAGCGGCAATATACCTTCGGTATTAGAATTTTTAAAGCCGGAAGAAACAATTGAAGAAAACACAGATAGTTTACGAGATTTTATAATTGCGCTTGATAAATCGAAAGCAGATAAACTTAAATATAAAGTTGAAGACGATGTAGTCAAAGTGTTTATAACACCGTACAGAACATCACTTTCAGAACAAGATTTTTCTTTTTCACAAGGCGATTTTAATGTAGATGTAGTAGTGGCGCTGGGCGTTGATTCCCGCGAGCATTTAGATAAAGCCGTTATGGCCCATGGCCGAATTTTGCACGATGCAACTGTAATTGGCATTGCTAACGATAATAATCCAATAGACATAGGTTCAATTAATTGGCAAGATCCAGGTGCTAGCAGTTTATGTGAAATGTTAGCCAGTATAAGCGATGAGTTCAAGAAGAATTTATTAGACGGTCAAATTGCTACGGCTTATTTAACAGGTATAGTAGCCGAAACTGACCGTTTCAGTAATGAAAAAACTACACCGGCAGTTATGTCGCTTAGCTCTACTCTTATGGCAGCCGGAGCCAATCAGCAGCTTATTTCAAATGAACTAAATGCTCCGCAAGAGACTGAGGAATTTTCAGATGAGCTGCCGGCACCTGATTCTGCTGATACAGAAGATGTGGTAGCAGAAGATGGAACTCTAACGGTCAGTCATGTTGCCGAAGACGCCATTCATATTGATGAAGTCGGAAATTTAAAAACAGCAGAAGATTTGAATAAAGCCGTCAATGAAGTCCAAGATATGGCTCAGAACCCTCCTGAAGAGTCATTGCCTGCCGAAGATAATCAGCAAATGTCAGCTGAGCAAGAAGAAACCCAGTCAGAACCTAAAGAGCAAAATAATACGCCAGAAAACACCCAAGAAAACAATGAAAACAGTGAGATGCCAGGTAAGCCAGGCAGATTTTCTAAGTATGTTGGCTACAAAGAACCAGAAAACCCTATTAACGCAAACATTGTCGCACCAGACGAAGAGCCTTTGTTTGACCCTATGTCAGAAATACCAGCTTCCAGCCCAGTTGGGCCGCCATTGCAACCAAGTGCTCAGCAGCCAGAAACAGCTCTAAATAATGATAATCAAGCAGAGAATAACAGCGCAGAAGTTAATAAGCAAAACGACCAGCCCTTGGGGCCAAATATTAACCCTAAAGAAACTTTAGACAACATAGAACAACAAGTTTTAACTTACGAAGAATCTGCTGAAGCTGAAGTACCTAGCCCAGCTCCGCCTGCAGTTGATGGTGATGCTGAAGCAGCTAGACAAGCAGTTTTAAATGCTATGAATGAAGCCGGAAACTTTAACGAAGACAGACCCGAACCCTTAGAATCTGTCGGGGCGGTTGAGTTTCCAAACCCTGAGCAAAATGCAGTAGAAACAACTCCCGGAGATCCTTTAGGAGCTCCGCCAGAAACACCTCCGCCGTTTGTGCCGCCTTTTCCAACCTATGACCCAGAAGAAGATACTAAACAGCAGTAAGTGATACAATTGCATATTAATGCAACCATATAACGGGCTTTTGTTAGTGAATAAACCAGAAGGCTACTCTAGTTTTAGGGTTGTTGCTCAAGTTCGCGGTATTTTAAGAGCAGCTAGTGGCCAGAAGAATATTAAAGTAGGCCACAGTGGTACTTTAGACCCGGCGGCAACAGGACTGCTTGTGCTCGCTATTGGCAAATACACTAAAAAAATGCCAGAACTAATGAAGCACAATAAAGCTTATTTAGTAGAAATGACTCTTGGAAAAATTAGTTCTACCGGCGACAAAGAAGGCGAAATATCTTTTAAAAGTAATAAAAAGCCGAGCATAAATGAGATTAATGCTGTGCTTGAGCAGCATACAGGTAATTTATTGCAGAAACCACCAATATTTAGCGCTATTAAAGTTAACGGTCAAAGGGCATATAAGCTAGCACGGCAGGGCAAGGAGGTAGAAATTAAGGCTAGGCCGGCAACTGTTTTTGAAAATAATTTAATTAGTTATAAATATCCAGTTGTAATCTTTAACAGCAAGGTTAGCAGCGGTACTTATATCCGTTCGCTAGTTGAAGATATTGGCCTAGCCTTAGGTACTGGAGCCTATATGAGCAACTTAAAGCGCACGGTTGTAGGCGAGTATTCTTTAGATAGCGCCATTGATGTACGGTATGCTTCAATCGATACAATGCTTAAAAACCTCATTACTATTGAATAATTGTAACTAATCTGTTAAAGTTGTCTTCAACGCCATCATTAAAACAACTTAATTTATAAAGGAAATATTTTGATATCAGCAGATAGCAAGAAGAAGCTTATAAGTGGCCATCAAAGGTCAAAGACAGATACGGGTTCGCCTGAAGTTCAGGTTAGTATTATGACAGCCAGAATTAACGAAATTACCGAACATCTAAAAAACAATAAGCACGATTACATGGCCAGGAGAGGTTTATTACAACTTGTTGGAAAAAGAAAAAAACTTCTTAAATACCTTGCCGAACAAGATCCTAAAGCTTATATTGCTTTAACAGATAAGCTTAAAATCCGCCGAGCTTCATAGATCTGATTGAAGCTAGCGTTTTTATTAGTTATTTTTAAGTTTATTTGACAATTATTCAATAGTAATATATAATATTCTATGATAAGAAAAAATAAAAATGTCAGCCGAAACAATTCCAAATACATCATTAGACTCTACGGTAAGCTCAGAATCTTTTGAAGCTGTATATAGAATTCCACCCCATTTTTCTAGAGAAATTGGTGGAATTGCACTTAGTGATACTATTTACTTTCATGGAACCACTGATAAAGCTGCTCAAAAAATTACCAAGGATGGTATTCGTGAATCTATGGGCAGATTGGGTGAAGGTGTATATGTTACTAAAAGTTTTGATACTGCTAAAATGTTTGCAAGAGGACAGAGACAAAATCCAAACATTGATGATACTTGGGCGATTGCGCCGAACGGCGTAACTGGTTTGCGTAAAGGATCGGTTCTTGCATATAGGGCATCAGGAGATCCGATAGTACAATCAGACGACTTGTATGAAGGTGGAGAGGCAGTTTTTAATAGTGATCAACTTCATCTAATGGGCAAACAAACTGAACATTATGACTCAGAGTATAGAAGGGGCCTACGAGAGGAAGGTATAGTGCCAATCCCGGAGACTGGTCCAGAAAAAAATATCGAAACACCTGTTAGTGAATTGTCTGACCGTGAACTAGAAAGACGCTTAAAAAATATAAAAGAGGTAGCTGAGCTTAGAAAAAGTCTTGAAGCATCAAAACAAGATGGCAGTCTTAAGCAATATGCAGACAGCTATATGATAAGTGAAGAAAAATATATAAAATTAATGATTCGACAGTTGAAGGATTATCAAAAAGAATCAGAAAATAAAATTGATGAACCGCACGAAGATAATGGTATTATGCCAATGTAAATTATCATTAATTTGTTATGATATAATTAATTTGAAATAATTAAAGGGGTATTAGGGGGCGGTGAAGCAGCTATACTAAATGTATATCTGAACATTGCCAAGTAAGACTCCACTCGCAAAAATTAGCATGTCTTATATGCATGCGGAAAGGACTTGTTAAGTAAAATGAGTCAAATAGTAAACCCTTATGGTAAAAAAATAGTAAAAGTAGAGAAAGAATTTTTAGGTAAAACTCTTTCTTTAGAAGTTAACAGACTTGGTTTTAGAACCAGCGCCAGTGTACTTGTAACTTACGGTGACACAGTAGTGCTGGGAACAGCCATGGTTAGCCCAGAAAGATTAAGTGGCTTCGATTATTTTCCTTTAAGCATAGATTATGAAGAAAAAATGTATGCAGCCGGTAAAATTAGCGGCAGCAGGTTTATTAAAAGAGAAGGCCGTCCTAGTGATGACGCTATTTTAATCGGCCGGTTAATTGACAGGCCAATTAGGCCGCTCTGGCCCAAAGGCTACAGACACGAAGTCCAGGGAGTTGCCACGGTTTTATCTATGGACCCAAGCTTTAGACCAGACATGATTGCCATGATTGCCATGAGCGCTGCATTTTCTTTAACCGGAGCGCCTTTTGACGGCCCAGTAGCCGGCTTAAGAGTAGGCTTAAATCAAGATCGATCTTTTGGAGCATTCTTGACCGGTGAAGAATACGATAAAGGCGACCTTGACTTGGTAGTTGCCGGAACTGAATCCGGGGTGATGATGGTTGAAGCAGGAGCAAATGAAGTTTCTGAAGAAGTAGTTATAGATGCCATAGACTGGGCTTTAAAAGAAATGCAACCAGCTATTGAGTTGCAAAAAGAACTAGTTTCTAAAGTTGGGGTAGTCGAGCAAGAATTTGAGCTTGATCTGCCTAACGATTCTATCCAGCAAGAAGTTGATAAATGGGTCGATGGTAAACTCGGCCATAAACTGCGGGCAGCTTATCCGGAACGAAACGAACTGGTTAATTCGCTCCGGCACGAATTTCACAATTCTTTAGAAGAAAAATACGGAGAAGAAGTCTATAAAGAAATTAAAAAAGATTACGACGAAGCATTCACCTTAGCTGTCCATAAAGATGTTCGAAGAGGTATAGTCGAAGATAATATTAGGCCAGACGGTAGAAAGCTAACCGAAATAAGAACACTGTCTTCACAAACCGGTTTACTGCCAAGGGTTCACGGTTCTAGTTTGTTTACGCGGGGCATGACCCAAGCTTTAAATATTGTAACGCTGGCTCCTCTTAGCTATTCCCAGGTCGTAGACACTATGGAAAAAGACCATGAACGCCGTTATATGCACCATTACAATGCACCTGGTTATACTGTCGGTGAAGTGCGTAGGCTTGGCAGTCCAGGCCGCCGTGAAATTGGCCATGGTTATTTAGCCGAAAGAGCACTTACAGCCGTTCTACCCGACGAAACCGAGTTTCCTTATGCTATTCGTTCTGTTACCGAAATTATGAGCCAGAACGGCTCTACTAGCATGGCAGCAACTTGTTCTAGCTGCATGGCTTTAATGGACGCCGGTGTTCCGCTAAAAAGACCGGTTAGCGGTATTGCTATGGGCTTAATGCTAGAAAAAGGCAAGCCCTATATATTAAGCGAT
>CAZJDP010000020.1:0-7138 GCA_964544805.1 uncultured Candidatus Saccharibacteria bacterium | reverse complement strand
TTTTTTATTTCATCTAAGTTTAGCCTGGCAAAATCAGCATATTTTGGGAATTTAGAAGTATCAAAATATATTCCATCGCTTATTTTGTAGGTATATCCTTTTTCTTCTAAAGTCTTTACTAATTGAATTTGCTGGGGTATATAATCGGTCGCCTTTGTAAGATAAGTCGGCATGATAAAATTAAGGTCTTTCATACCTTGTAAAAATTCATTAGTGTATTTTTGGGCAATTTCCCAGGTAGTTCTCCCTTCACGCTGAGCGCCTTTTTCCATTTTATCTTGGCCTTCGTCGGCATCACTAACTAAGTGGCCGACATCTGTGATATTCATAACTCGTTCGACGGTATAACCATTTGAACATAAGACTCGCACCAAAATATCCCACCGTAAAAAAGATGCCCAATTACCAATATGCGGAGAGCTATATACCGTTGGGCCGCAGGTGTATAACAATACTAAATTTAGATTAATTGGCTGGAAATCTTCAATTTTTCGGGTTTTAGTATTGAATAGTTGCATTAAATTATTTTAACTTATCTATTATTTTATTTACTAGTGCGTATTTGAATTTTGTAAAATCTTCGCTAAATTCATCGATTCTAAAACCCGCTGCATACGGATGTCCGCCGCCGCCGTAGGTACTAGCAATGTCACTGGCAATTTCGGTGCTTTGACTGCATCGTATGGCTGCTGTCACTCTGTTTTTATATCTTTTTATAGCTAAGGCTACTTGAACTCCTTCTATATTAAGCAGCTCGCTCATTATAAGCGGGCCAGGGTTGTATTGGGTGCCTATGTCGTAAAGCTCGGATTCCGGAATAACCGCAAGAGCAATTTTTGTATCGTAATAAAATTCTGTGCGCTCCATAAGTTCGGCTTTGTAGCGAAAAACAGGTTCGCTCATTTTGGAAAGCCGTCGTCTTTTTTCTTCTAGTTCTGCTCTGCTGACACCTTTTTCAAGCAGTTCAGCAACCGTTCTATATGTATCGGGGCCGGCAATATCACTAGTTAGGCCAAGGCTGTCGGAAAGTATGCTTTGCAAAATTAGCTCGGCTGATAATTGATTAATTGGCCATTCTAAACTTTCGGCAATATTATAAATTAACTCTCCGGTAGAGGCATAGTCTGGGTTGTTAGAAACAATGCTTGCGTAATCTATGTCGCAAGTTACTTCTTTATGATGGTCTAAAACCAAACAAGGTTTTGACTTAACCCATGATACCTCTGGCGAAAGGTTAAGGTTTTCTAAAAGTGTTGCTGAACTTGTATCAACAATAATTGATGCGTCAAAAGAAGACGGTAATATGCTGGAAATCTTTTCCCAGCCTGGTATAAATTTTAAATAACCGGGTACTTCTACGGCGCAGTATAAAAATGAGTGTTTGCCTAAACTGCTTAAAATTTCAGACATAGCTAAAGCAGAAGAAATTGAATCTCCATCTGGATTGTCGGCCTGAATAATTAAGAACTTATTATTTTTTTCAATAAACTGCTTTATTTCATTAATGAGTTTTATGGGTTGATTTTTCATAAGGCCGTTCTGCCTTCGAATGCTCGAGTAAGAGTTATTTGGTCGGCATATTCTAAATCAAGACCAATGGGCAGTCCCCTTGCCAGCCTGGTTATTTTAGGAACAACCTGGGCAAGCTCTCTTTGCAGATAAATAGCAGTGGTTTCACCCTCTACGCTGGCATTGGTTGCTAAAATAATTTCTTTGACGGCGTCATTTTTAATTCTTTTTACTAATTGTTCAACTTTTAGGCTGTCAGGATTAATACCATCTATAGGAGATATTAGGCCGCCAAGGACATGATAAGTACCCTTAAACGAGCCTGTTTTTTCGATGGCGACTATATCAAACGGTTCTGCCACAACAGCAACGACCGTTTTGTCCCTGGCAGGGTCTGAATATAGTTCAGAGACAGTCTCATCTGCATCTATCAAGGCGTTAGTGACTGGGCAGTACTTTACTTTGTCTTTAAGTTCGGCAATTGATTTGCTTATTTTTTGTGCTTTAATTTGATCGCTTTTAAGTAAATAAAAAGCATACCTTTCAGCCGTCCTAGAGCCAACTCCAGGAAGGTTTTTTAGAGCATCGATAGCTTCAGCCAGTGCTTGAGGTAGCACTTTCGACATATTTACACCAGGCTTATAGCCCTAAGTTACCTAAACCGCCAAGCATTGGTTGCATTTTCTCGGCAGCAATTTTTTGACTTTTAGCAATTGCATCTTTAACGGCTTCTTCTACCCACTTTTCTAATTGGCCGATATCGTCAAGATCAACAAATTCTGGATCGATATGTATTTTTTTAATTTTTTGTTCGCCAGTAATTTCAACTACTACAGCGCCTTCGCCAGCTTCAGCTTCAATTATCATTTTCTGCAATTCTTTTTGCAGTTTTCTTACTTTCATTAGCATCTTTGCTTGATCTAATTTGCTCATTATTACTCCTTACTATTGGTTATATTTTACCATGTAAACTGTTTTAGTTGCCGGGGAATTGCTCCAAGCAACAAAATATCTCTCCATCTGGAAAAAGACACTAAAAGCTATTGCTGTAACAACTAAAGAAATCCCCAGTGTTCTCATTAAAGGGTTCCGAGGAAAAATTGTCAGCCATCTTTTCATTAGTTCTATCAACCCGGCTATAAAAAATATATATAAAATTGGTAAAAATAATGACTGGTTGTTTAAATAGTTAAAAGAAAGCGCAATTGTAAAAAATAATATTCCAAAAGAAGAAAATATTAATATAGATCTGCGGTGGCGGAACCTTCTAATAAAGTAAAAAATACCCAGTAGGCTAATAGCGGCGGTAAAAATATCTAACAGCGGCAGATTGCCGACCCAGGTTATAGGATTAGCTTGTGTGTACGCATATATTCCAATTATTTGATAAGCCAGATGCAGCGCAAAATTTTTCAGACCAATAAAATTGGTTGTTATTCCCATAAGTTCCTTAAGCTGGCCTGGGGCTCCCATAAGGCTAATAAGCAGGGGCAGTAACAAAATAATGTAAACTGAACCCGCAACAATCAACTGCTTTTTAGATATTTTTTTTAGCTTTTTGCGGCCATATATAAATAAACCGATAATTGCAATTGCTACAATCCATATTCCGTATGGGATGTAGGAAGCAATTGCTATAGATACTAAAAAGGCCAAAAAGGCCCAAAACTTATTGTCTTTCGACCTTAGAAATAGATTCAAACAATAGAAAACGGCAACTGTAATAAATACTGATGATGCCCAAAGAGTTGCTTGGCGGGCGGTATTTAGCATTAAGCTATTGGTAGCTAAAAGAGCACTGGCTATTATTGCCATTCTTTGGTTAAACCAAGCTTTAATAAGCCGGTAAAAAAGGATTACAGTGGCTAGAATAAATAAACCACTGATAATTCTGGCCGCCAAAGGAGCGTTTTCGATAAGACTATTTAAAACAATGGCCGGTACTAAAAATGGCGCGCCAACGGCCCTGTACCATGGATTGTCATAATTATTAATTTTTGCAATAATTGGCAGCTCATGAATATTGACAGCATTTTGAATAACAGAAGGCTGAGGAAAAAGAATAGCCACTAGTCCAAACCCAAGCAAAGAAGCTATTACAATAGATTTCCAATTTAAATTAGAAAATAACTTTTTAAGGCTATTTAAGTTATATGCTATTTTCATATGTTCGTGCTCAAGTATAGCATATTTATCTCTGTTTTAGTTTTCAAAAGGCACCTTAAGTGCTGTCGATTGTCGTTTATCTAAGCTCTTAAATCTTTGTCTCTCTTTATCGAAGTACAGTTCAATATTGCCAGTCGGACCGTTACGATGCTTTTTGATAAGTATATCAGTAATATTTTTGCGATCTGTTTCTGGATTATAATCATCTTCTCTGTAGCTAACTACTACAACATGACCATCTTGTTCAATTGACGCTGACTCTCTTAGGTCTGCCAGCTGAGGTATCTGCGGGCTGCGGGATTCTACAGACCTACTTAACTGCGACAGGGCGACAACGGGCACATTTAATTCCCTGGCAATAGCTTTTAAGCCACGGCTAATTTCGGAAATTTCTTGAACTCTATTGCCGTCTCCGCCAAATTTGGAGCCGCCGCTCATGAGCTGCAAATAGTCTACTAAAATTAATCCTAGCTGGCGTTTGTGCTGCTCGCGGCGGGCCTTTGTTCTTAAGTCGCTAACTGTAATACCAGGGGTATCGTCTATAAATATCGACGCTTCGCTGAGCGTTCCCATGGCATGGCCGATTTTTTCAAAGTCATTATCAGACAGATTACCCGTCCTAATATTCCAGGCATCGACACCTGATTCCATTGACAACAGCCTATCGACAAGCTGCTCCTTGCTCATTTCAAGGCTAAAAACTAGCACCGGCTGCTCGGCTTTAGTTGCAATATTATGGGCCAAATTTAAGCTTAGTGCCGTTTTACCCATACTTGGCCGGGCGGCTACAATAATTAGATCACTTCTTTGCAGGCCGGCTAAAATGTTATCTAAATCTTTAAAGCCGGTAGGCACTCCCCTAATTTTGCCTTTATCTTTATGAAGTTCATCTAACCTTTCAAAACTTTCAGCTAAAATATCCTCAATCGAGGCAATATCTTGTTTAACATGCTGTTGGCTAACCTGAAATAGTCTAGATTCTGCTTCTTCTATTAATGACTGCACCGGCAAAGACTCATCATAGCCTAGGCCGACCATATCTTGGCTGGCGTTAATTAATTTTCTTCTTAAAGCTTTCTGAGCGACTATTTCTGCATAATTTTCGACATGGGCTGCGGTGGGAACAAAATTTGTCAGTTCAGTTAAATAACTTGGGCCGCCGACAAAGTCAAGAAAATCGTCATCTTTTAATTGGTTTGATAATGTCAAAATATCTATAGGATTGTGCTTATTGTAAAGCTTTAAGACAGATTCATATATTCTTTGGTGCTTAGGGTCGTAAAAATCATCTAACTGAACGACATCTGCAACCCTAACCAGCGCATCGCTGTCTATAAGAATCGCGCCCAGAAGCGATGATTCGGCATCAATATTCTGAGGAGGGATTTTTGCTCCGGTATCCTTTTTTGCCATATTTATTCTATTCTAACACTTCAACGCTGCCAAAAATATCTTTTATGTTATTTATGGTGCTGTTTTCTGCATCGATCTGTGCGCTATTGGCGGCAACGGTTGCAAAAGAATTGTTATTTTCTGTACTTTTTGGCTGGTTATTGTTGACCATACAGACTATTTCATAACCTTCGCAGCCACGGGCTGATAATTTTTCTAAAATTACTTGCTGGTTTTTAGAATCTGACATTCTTTTTTGATGAAAAGGAAAAGCAAATTCTAAATTAATTACGCCATCACTTAAACTGTCCGAGTTAAATGTTGACATTCTAAGCACGCTGTAAAGTGTATTATGAGTACTCCTAAGGTCTTCAAGCATAGAATGCCAAATATCTTCATTTAGCTCAGTTTTTTTAACGGTAGCTACTGTTTGTGGCTTGGCAGATTCTGTTTTTTTGCGTTCGGGCGCAAGTTTAGATATTGTCAGGCTAGGTTGATTGTCTAGTGCGGTTAATTTTGTATGCTTATCGCTATTATGGTTATTGGAATTATTGTCTTTTGAGTCTATTAAAAAATTAATTAAGGCAATTTGCAGGGCTAAATCAGGCCGTGGTGATTGCTCTACTACTACCAAGGCCCCCAGAAGCTCTGTAATTACCTTCTCTTTTTTTGATAAAGACGAACTATTTAGTATTTTTTGTCGGTATGCATCAGCCAGTAAGTTAGAAATTTGGACTGGTGAGATATTCCTAGAGTTTAAATCATCTATTATGGCCATGCATTCAGTTAAGTTGCCAATATCTAATTGATTGGCTAGTTCTAGAATCTGCCGGCTAGAAGCAAGCCCTAATGTTTCTAGGGCTTCTTGCTCGGTTATGGTGGCAGCCGAAGAATGGCGAATTTGATCTAATAAACTTAGGGCGTCTCTTAAACTGCCACCAGATTGATTAGCAATAATTTCTAAGGCCGAATCATCTATTGAAATATTTTCTTTGCCGGAAATATCACGAAGCAAGCCTTTGACTTCGTTCATTTTTGCCAGTTTAAAATTATAGCGCTGGGTTCTTGATAAAATGGTATCCGGTATTTTATGGGCATCTGTAGTCGCTAGTATGAAAATGACATGCTCAGGTGGTTCTTCTAGTGTTTTTAAAAGTGCATTAAAGGCTTCGTTGGTTAGCATATGAACTTCGTCTATAATGTAAACTTTATATTTGCACTGGACGGGTGCAATTTTGACTTTTTCCCTTAAGTCTCTTATTTCGTCGATTCGACGGTTAGAAGCAGCATCTATTTCAATAATATCGAGCGGCATACTATCGGATTTATAGTCTAAATTATTGACTTCATGAGCTAGTATACGGGCAACCGTAGTTTTGCCGACCCCCCGCGGACCAGTAAATAAATACGCATGGCTGATTTTTTTGGTTTGCAGCGCCCTAGTAAGAGCTTCTACTATATTTTCTTGGCCGACAACCTCTTGAAGAGATCTTGAACGATACTTTCTGTAAAGCGCCTGTGCCATTACCCTGCCTTTTTGATTTTAAGTCTTTTATTACTGTGATAACTATTATATACAGAAAAGATTATAATGTCTGTTGTAGTTACTACAAAAAACCTCGCCAATCTGACGAGGTTAAGTTTAAATTATTTATTAATCTTTATAATGCCGCTTCAATGGCTGCCCATTCGGCATCAGCGTCATCTTCTGGAACATTAATACTAATTTGGTCGCCGGGTTTTGCCTTAAAGTAAGTCACACTGGCTAGTAGAACTCGGTAATCTCGGTCACCTACTTCTACAAAATAATGGCCTTCTTTTTGAACTAGTACACCGACTAATTGTTTTCTTGGAATGGGGCCGATTTGTTTGTAAAGAAAAGCACCGTCATCGCCAATTGTAAGCTTTAAAATATCACCTTGGACTAGCTTAGACTTGCTGGCATAGTTGGCTGGAACAGGATATGTTTTGCCGTCGCTGCCGACCATGTTTTGGCCGTCAAAGACACCTTCGAGGATTTTACCAGAAACATTTTCTCTAGCGGTGGCTGTTACATTGGGATCTTCACCAA
>CAZJDP010000019.1:0-7332 GCA_964544805.1 uncultured Candidatus Saccharibacteria bacterium | reverse complement strand
GGCCGGCCAATTCCTAGCTCTGCTAGGGTTCGGACCAGACTAGCTTCGGTGTAGCGCGACGGATGTCTTGTAAACGACTGGGTCGAAGCTATCTCTTGCCGTTCTAGCTGTTGGCCCTCTTCTATTTTAGGCAGCAGCTGGTCTTCTTTGGTTCCCCCATACACTTTCATAAATCCATCAAACAACAGCACCTCGCCTTTGCTAACAAATTTTTCCGGGCGGTTGCTGATATTAATGTAAACTTCTGTTTTCTCTGTTCGGGCCGGCGCCATTTGCGAGGCAACCATTCGTTTCCAAATAAGTTTGTAAAGCTTTTGTTGCTGGCTATCTGCACCTGCTTCTAATTTTGAAATATTGGTTGGCCTAATTGCTTCATGGGCTTCTTGGGCAGAGGCATTTTTGGTTTTATACTTGCGGACTTTTAAATAATTTTTTCCGAATTCAGACTCTATATAAGAACTAGTTGCGGCCAGGGCAATACTACTGACAAAAAAGCTATCTGTTCTCATGTAGGTAATGTGGCCGTTTTCGTAAAGTTTTTGGGCAACACTCATGGTTTGCTTAACGCTAAAGCCCAGCTTTCTGGCCGCTTCTTGTTGCAGTGTACTGGTGGTAAAAGGAGCGCCAGGGTTTCTTTCGCTAGGTTTCTTTAAAATAGCACTTACGGCGTAAGAGGCGCTGATATTATCTTGCAAAAACTTGTAGGCCGTTTCTTCATCGGTAAACTTTTCATTAAGTTCGGCAGGTATAACTTGGCCGTTTGTGTTGAATTGAGCAACTGTTTTAAAAACAGAGTTGCTTTTGAAATCGTTTATTTCTCTTTCTTTATCGACAATAAGCTTGACAGCAACAGACTGTACACGCCCGGCGCTTAAACCTGGTTGAACTTTTTTCCATAAAATTGGCGATAATTCGTAGCCGACCAACCTGTCCAAGACCCGCCTGGCCTGCTGGGCATCGACAAGGTTAATATCTATTGAGCGAGGATTTTCAATTGCCTTGGTAATTGCCGGCTTGGTAATTTCATGAAAAACAATTCTTTTGGTCTTAGCTTTATCGAGCTTTAAGGCTTCGGCCAAATGCCAAGCAATTGCTTCTCCTTCGCGGTCTTCATCGCTTGCCAGCCAAACTTGGTCTGACTGTTCGGCTAATTTTCGTAGATCGGTTACAACTTTTTTCTTATCTGAGGGAATTTCGTATTTAGGCGCATAGTTTTTGTCGATATTTATATTCAAACCTTTTTTGGGTAAATCTCTGATGTGTCCAAAACTGCTTTTAACAATGTAATCTTTGCCAAGAAACTTTTCAATTGTTTTTGCCTTGGCTGGACTTTCGACAATTACTAAATTTTTTTTCGCCATATTCAGTAACTTAGGCTAAAGCTTTATAAAATTAATTGCAAGTGCTTATCTTGAAAAATAGTTTTTTTACTTTAAGTCCCAGTTATTGTTGCCAATATTTTTAATAATGCCCAAAATTTCCAACATTGATAAATTACTATTTACCGCAGCAGTATTCAGCTTGGTTTTGATGACAATATTGTCAAAATGTACCGGGCCATTTAGCAGCAGTGCAACAATTTGCATTTGTTCTTGGCTTTCTAGTAAAGGAAGCTGCCTAGGCTTTTTATGTGCTTTTATGCCTAGGTTATGCAGTATCTGTTCGGCGCTATCTAATAAATAAGCACCAGTTTTTATTAAAGAATTTGTTCCCGCGGAACTTGGGCTAAATATTGAGCCGGGGGCGGCAAAAATATCGATACCTAAGTCTATGCCAAACTGAGCAGTGTGCAGGCTGCCGCTGCCACTGGCGGCTTCAGGAATAAAAATAATATCAGAAAGTCCGGCAATTATACGGTTACGGGCAATAAAATTTTGTTTATAGGCAATCTTTTCATCTGGTTGGTATTCACTGATAAGCGCACCGTTTTTAACTATTGTGTCTGCTAAATTTAAGTGCGATCTAGGATAGACAGAGTTGACTCCGCAGGGCAGCACTGCAATTGTCGAGCCGCCGCTTTGTAAGGCCTGGGAATGGGCTACAGAATCTATGCCTAGGGCCAAACCGCTGACAATAACCACTCCTTTAGATACCAACTCGGCGACAATTTTTTCGGTAACCGCTTTTCCGTAGCTCGTCAGCTTACGGCTGCCGACTACTGCTACGGTTGGCTGATTAAAGATTTTAAGTGGGTCTTTTAGTTCACTCTTAATATATAGGCTTCTTGGACAATCGTTTAAATGATTAATTTTCTTAGATATAAGTTCTGTTTTTAGTTTAATTGTGGACATATATTTAATAATACTATTGACAATATTTACATTAAATGCTATTATTGTGTGCGTAAGTATGGCAGTCGTCGTACTTAATGCACCTTTTACCCCCCAAATTCTAACACTATGTTAGTAGAGTTAGATAGTTTTAGAGCCGAGCATGTAGATTCGTTGTTACCCTCCACGATTTATTTGCGCTTATAACCTAGTTATATAAAGTTCTAAAACTAACTAATGCCTTTAACCTAAGCTCAACCCCTCGAGATATATGTGAGGTGGAAATCACGAAGCGGCGGGATATCTCCGCGGGTTGAAGGCGAAATAGAGCCTACAGCGGTGCCCACCCCCTCTGTAGGCTCTTTTTTTATAATAATTTTCTAGTTTCTTCTTTAAAGGAATCGCCGTACAAAAATTCGGTTAGAATATTGGTTGATTCTGCTAATATAAGCGGAATTGTTTTTTCTTGTTCTGCTGTAAATTTTCCAAGCACAAAATCTGTGGCCTCTTGGCTGTGGTTTAGCGGAGTTTTGATGCCGATGCGAACCCGATTAAAGTCTGCCGAACAATGGCTAATGATAGATTTAATGCCATTGTGCCCGGCCGCCTGGCCGCCTGTTCGGGTACGGATAGTACCGAAGCTAACGGCTAGTTCGTCGTACACAACCACAATATTCTCTACCGCAATTTTGTAGTAATCGGCTACTGCTTTAACGCATAATCCACTGTCGTTCATATAGGTGTCTGGTTTAGCTAGTATTACCTTTTGATTATTAATAATTTTTTCAGAAAATAAGCCTTTAAATTTAGATACAGAAGCAAAATCTGGAAAATCTTGGTTTTTAGCAAAAAAATCTATGGCCCTAAAGCCAATATTATGCCGGGTTTTTTCGTACTTTTTGCCTGGGTTGCCAAGACCGACAATTAGTTTATACGAAGTTGCTAGGCCTATGGTGTAAGGTACGGTTTTGCTGACTTCAATGGGTTTTTTTTGAAATAGGGCCATAGTTTAATTATCTTTCTTTTTATGGCGATCTTCGCTCTTTGGTATAAACCACATTTTAATAGGTGTTCCTTCAAACCCATATTTTTGGCGCATGCTTTTTTCTAGGTATCTTTTGTAGCTCCAGTGTAAAAATTTTGTATGGCTGCCAAAGATTTTAAAATTGGGCGTATCTTCATCTGTTTGGGTGATGTAGTTCAGTTTAGGGTGGGTATTTTTCAGCCCGGCAGGCGGATGTTCGTCAACGGCCGCTCTTAACCAGCGGTTTAGTTCGGCGGTAGCAATTTTTTGCCGCCGGTTTTTATAGATTTCGGTTGCCAGATCGTAAAGTTTGGTGACATTTTGTCCGGTAACAGAGCTGGTAAATATTAGCGGCGCCCAGGGAACGAAGACAAATTCTGTTTGCAACATTGGCGCCAGCCTATCTCGGGTGTAAGCATCTTTATCTTGAACGCTATCCCACTTGCTAACTACTAAAATTAACCCCTTGCCTGCTTCTTTAATAAGACCTGCTATTTTTTGGTCTAGTTGGGTGCCTAGTTCGTTGACATCCATTAATAGTAGGCAGACATCTGCTTCTTCAATGGCGCTTAAAGACCTAATTACACTAAACTTTTCAATGCCGACTTCTATTTTGCCGCTTCTTCTAATGCCGGCTGTGTCTAGCAATTCAATCTCTTGTTTATTGTATTTAACTATTACTCGGTTGATATCTCTGGTAGTACCGGCTCTATCTGCGACAATTGCTTGTTGTTTTTTTGACAGTGCATTAAATAACTGGCTTTTGCCAACATTCGGCCGGCCTAAAATGGCTATTTTAATACGGTTTTCATCGGTGCTAATTGTTGCCGATGGTAAATCTTTGGTTAGAGCCTGCAAAAAATCTTCTATGCCCGTGTTTTGGGTGGTGCTGGTCGGATAAATTTCCTTTACACCGAGTTTACGAAAATCTGTGAGTTGCTGGCGGCCTTTTTTGTCATATTTATTAACAACTAAAAAAACAGGTTTTTTAGTTTTTAGAGCCATTTTTGCAATTTTTCTATCTTCCTCGGTTACTGGAATATCTGCCTCGACGACCACCATAATTACATCGGAGCTGTCGGCTGCCTGCAGTATTTGCTCTTGGATAGTAAATTCAAAGTCGTCTGTCGCATCTTTCATGCCGGCTGTATCAACTATCCAAAAGTCCTTTTTGCCATAACTAGCCTTGGCTACAATACTGTCACGCGTTGTTCCCGGTTCGTTAGCAACAATAGCCTCTCTTCTGCCGAGTATGGCATTAAAAAGGCTGCTTTTGCCAACATTGGCCCGGCCAACGATAGCCACAATTGGAACTTTTTTACTCATAATCTACTTAAATACTAACATTTACAGGGGTTATAGCCAAATAGGCCGGAATCTTTAAATGTTATTTTGAAACAGGCGGCGTATGCATAATAATAGGTATATATGAATAGGCTTGCCGGTAAAATAAGGAATTATTTTGAGAGCTTTCCACCTGTTAGCTATGAGAAAGATACAATTCTTATTGCCAAAAATGAACTTAGTAAAAATATTTTTTATATTGTTTCCGGAGAAGTGGTCCAATACGGCCTGGGTACTGCAAGCAGCAGAGTTATTTTGAATGTTTATAAACCAGGTGCGATTATACCCTTATCGCGCATTTTTATTAATTCGCATAGTAAATATTACTTTTCTACTGCAAAGACCACTATTTGCCGGGTTGCACCTATTGAAAAAGTAACAAAATTTATTAAACAAGAACCTTCTGTACAGGCCGATTTAATTAAAAGGCTGACCATTGGTCTTGATGGCATTGTCGACAAGCTGTTTATTGCTTATACCGGATCCGCTAAGCAGCGGGTAGTTTTAGAGCTGTTAATAATGCAGTCGAGGCGCAATAATAGCAGCGGAAATTTTGAAATAAAGGTTTCGCACGGTGAAATTGCCGAAAAGTGCGGCCTAACCCGCGAAACCGTGACTAGAATTTTAGGCAAACTGGCAAAAAGTGGCTTTATAGTCAAGCAAAGCAATAAGATTGCCTTCTTAAATATGGCCGAATTACAAAAAATAGTTAGCTAATTTCTAGAATGTCTCTTTGGCCGGGAACTAGGATTAAGCTAAAGTCGCCGAATTTAGTGCGAACAAGTTTTGTTACTTTGTAGCCTAATGCATCAAATGACCTTCGGATTTGCCTATTGCGGCCTTCGTGCAAAGTTATATTCCATTTTTTGCGGCTTTCACCAAGCTGGCTTAGCAAAAGCCGGCTTGGGCCGTCAGATAACTCAACGCCCTTGGATAGTTGTTCTTCGTCTTCTGTTTTCAAAGGCTTGTCTAGGCTGACAATATAAATTTTTTGTTTTTGATTACTGGGATGGGATAAATTATAGCTTAAGTCCCCGTCGTTCGTTAAAACCAGTAGGCCGCCACTGTTCTTATCTAACCTGCCTATTGGGTTCAAATGATGATATTTTTCTGGCAATATATCATATATGGTATTATTATTTTGACCGTTTCTGCTGCATACAAATCCGATTGGCTTATTGAAAAGAATTGTCATTTTTGGCTGGGCGGCTGGCAATTGATTTTGGTTATAGAGAATAATATCTTTTTCTGGGTTAACTATTACACCATTGCTGGCAATTTTGCCGTTAACAGTAATAAGCCCTTCAGAAATAATTGAATCGGCTTTCCGTCTAGATATATTTAACCGCTGGGCTAGGAATTTATTTAACCTGGTCATTTAACCTAATATGGCAAATAAGTTGCTACAAGGCAATATTATTTGGGTCATTAGGGTCGTTTGATGCTGGTGCTGGTGGTGTCTCGGGCACTGTGGCTGGCTCGTTTACTGGAGCTGTGTTTGATGCTTGTTGCGCTTTTTCGGCTGGAGCTTCGCCAGTTGTTAAGCCTTCGATTTTTGTTAAGTCTGCTGTTTCAAGCGGGGCGGCAGCTGCAGCAGCTGCTTTTACTGCTTGTTCTTCGGCGGTCTCTGAGCCGCCAGCTTCCGCGACCATTGGGTTATTTGTCCCGCTGCTGGCTTCTGGTTGATCAGTAACTTCTATGTTTGATCCGGCTGATGGGTTTAGTACAGGTTCGTTTTCGGCTTCTTTAGCTAGCTCTTTTTGGTAAAGTTCTGCTATAGAGGGCGCCGAACTGGAATCAGTTATGGGGTTGATAACTTTTTTTCTAGCCGATGCTGGCTCGTCTTCGCTGGCTGGCCTGACCGGTGCCGCTGCGATAACGGTTGGGTCAGGATTATTGGCTTTTTCGGCATCAATAGCTGCTTTATCTATTTGTTCATTGGTTGGTTCGACCATTGCCACTTGATGAGCCGCCTGCTCTTTGGGCTCGCTAGCAACAAAGTTTTCAATTTGCTTATTAATTTCGGCTAGCTCTTCGGCGGCTGATTCTGGCTTTACGGTAGAATCGTCAGTGACTAATTCTGCTTTTTTTACATCTGCTGCAGTTTGTTCACTATTTGTTGCCGGCTCCTCTGGGCTAACAGCAACAACCATTGGGTTAATTGCCGGGTTGGCGGCTGGTGTTGAGGTTGGGGTATCAGGGTTTGGCACCTGGGTTGGTACTTCGGCGGCTTGAGCAGTTTCGGTTGGTGCGTTGTCTGTACTTGTACTAGCCTGTGGCTGCTCAGCAGCAATTGGTTGAGACGCAACCTCGGAGGCTGGTTCCTGAACTACGGGCCCGGCATTTTCTTCGGGAGCTGGGGCCATAGCCACAGTGGGTAATGGCTGTTGGCTTGGTGCAGAAGTTTCGGCAGCCGGTTCGCTTACTTCTTCTGCTGGCGTTTGGTTCGATAGTATTTCAGTTGCAGTTGGCACACTTGTATCTGGTACCTGAATAGGCGCAGATCTGTCATTTAAGACATCATCAACTACTCTGGCCACATCTTCTAGGGTGACCTGAGATTTTACTAAGTATTTGTCTGCTCCTAAAGAGCTGGCTCTTTGCTTATCTTCTGCTTGGCTAAGGGCGGTCATCATTATTACTTTGGTATTTTTTGTTTCAGGAGTTTGCCTAAGTATGTCAAGCATATCGAAT
>CAZJDP010000018.1:0-7561 GCA_964544805.1 uncultured Candidatus Saccharibacteria bacterium | reverse complement strand
AGTTAGAGCAGGTAACTGGTTTAGGTTCTGCAAAAATTACCGAAATACTTGCAGCAATAGAGCTATCTAGAAGATATTTAGCCGATTCTGAACAGCCAATAATCGATTCTGCGGTTAAAGCAGCAGAAATATTAAATTATCTAAAAGATAAACAGCAAGAACATTTCATTGTCTTAAGTCTAGATGGCGCCAACAGGCTTATTGCTAGGCGCACAGTTACGGTTGGTACTCTAAATGCTAGTCTTGTGCATCCGCGTGAGGTATTTGCAGATGTAATTGCAGACCGCGCGGCTGGTGTAATTGTTGCGCACAACCACCCAAGTGGAACCATCACTCCAAGCGATGCCGATATTCAAGTAACTAAGCGTCTACAAGAATCAGGTAAACTGCTGGGAATTAATGTGTTGGACCATATAATAATTAGTAAAGCGGGCTATTACAGCTTTTTAGATAAGGGTGAGCTATGAAAACAGTCTTCGTATATATGGACGAAAGCGGTGATTTAGGGTTTGACTTTTCTAAATCAAAAACTAGCCAACCATTTCGTTATTACTTTTCTTTTTACAGACAAACCTGGTTCAGTAGAAAAAATTGTACAAAAAATATTTCGGGGGTTCAGTAAGCTCGAGATAAAAAATCATCATGGAATATTACACGCATATAAAGAAAAGCCAATTACTCGCAAAAGAGTACTAAAATATCTAGCAGGTAAACAAGTAAAAATTCTAGCCATCCGGCTAAATAAACAAAATGTATATACAAAGCTTAAAGATGAAAAACATGTTCTATATAACTATGTAGTTAACATACTGCTCGATAGGATGTTTTCTAAAAAGATTGTAAACCAATCAGATAGGGTGGTTTTTGTAGCTTCAAAAAGAGAAACTAATAAATTTTTAAACGAAAATTTTAGTATGTACATTAACCGCTCAATTAAAACTAAGCATGATGTATCATTAGATGTTCAAATAAAAACTCCAGCCGAAGACAAATGCCTGCAAGTTGTTGATATTTGCAGTTGGAGCTTTTTTAGAAAATATGAACACAAAGACAGCACCTATTACAGTATTTATAAAAATTTAGTAATCGAAGAAAATTCTTTATTTAAATAAAGACAAAACCCTTGTTGCTATTTACGAGGAACCATACGGAGCCCCACAACAAGGGAATTACTTATCGCCTATATAATAACATAAGCGATAATAATCAGTCAATACAAATAATGTATTTTACAGATGACAACATAATAAATCCAGCGTACAATAAATATAAAAGGAAATATTATGTTTGAAACTACTTTTAAAAATATTGATGATAGATTACATAAAGACGCGGGATGCAGTAGTGAGCTAGATTATGTTGAGCAATCTTCGTGGATTTTATTTTTAAAGTACTTATCCGAATTAGAAAAAGACAAAGCCGATGAAGCTGCATTAAAAGGCTTAAATTACGAACCTATTTTGCTAGAAGAATACCAATGGGATGTATGGGCTTGCCCCAAAAAGCCAGACGGTACCTTAGACCACAACAAAGCGATGACTGGCGATGACCTAATAGATTTTGTTAATCAAAAGCTATTTCCGTATCTTAAAAAGCTTAGTGCTGGCCACGATGACCAAAAAACTATTCAAGGTAAAATTAGCATTATTTTTGCCGAGCTACGCAACAAATTACAGAGCGGATATACCCTTAGGGATGTATTAAATGAAGTAGACAAGCTCAAATTCCGCAGCAATAAAGACAAGCACGAAATGTCCCATCTATACGAAACAAAAATTAAGAACATGGGTAATGCGGGCCGTAATGGTGGCGAATATTACACACCAAGGCCACTTATTAGGGCGATGGTAAAAGTAATAGACCCCAAACCAAAAGTTGGCGAAACCGTATATGACGGTGCCGTAGGGTCTGCAGGCTTCTTGTGTGAGGCATACGAATACATGAATTCAGAAAACCTCACAACCGCAGAAAAGATTAAACTCCAAACAAGCACCCTATACGGCAAAGAGCTAAAGTCATTGGCCTATATTATCGGTACGATGAATATGATTCTACACGGAATAGAGTCACCAAATCTTCAGCATACAAATACCCTGGCCGAAAACATAAATGATATTCAAGAAAAAGACCGATATGATGTTGTGCTAGCCAATCCACCGTTTGGCGGTAAAATCCGTGCAGAATTGCAACAAAACTTTCCAATCAAAACTGGCGAAACCGCCTATCTATTTTTGCAACACTTTATCAAGATACTCCGAGCAGGTGGCCGTGGAGCAGTAGTTATTAAAAATACCTTCCTAAGCAACACAGATAACGCTTCTATAAGTTTACGAAAAGAGCTGTTACAGAGTTGTAATCTACACACAGTACTAGATATGCCAGGCGGTACATTTTTAGGGGCTGGTGTTAAGACAGTAGTATTGTTTTTTGAAAAGGGCAAGCCCACACAAAAAATCTGGTACTACCAACTAAATCCTAGCCGAAACATGGGCAAAACAAACCCATTAAATGATAAAGATATGGCTGAATTTATTGAACAGCAAAAGACCTTTGCCGATAGTGAAAACTCATGGACTGTTAGTATAAATGACATCAACCAAAGTACATTCGATTTAAGCGTAAAAAACCCCAACAAAAAAGAAGTAACCCCATTGCGCTCACCTCAAGAGATTTTACAAGAGATGAAAAACCTAGATAAAGAGACAACAGAAATACTAGGAGAATTACAGTTATGAACAACGATAGAAAAACATATATTTTCTTAGACGAATCCGGTAAACCTGAAATATTTTCATCAAAGGGTAAAAACCTTGTCCTAGCAAATCAGGCGACTAGGTGGTTGATCATTGCATCAGTTCGCACCAATAACCAGCTAGACCTTCAGCAAAAGATTGCAGAATTTCGCCTATCTCTCTTAAAGGACACTTCTATAAATTCAATCTTTTCATCATCTTATAGTCTTGATAGTTTCCATGCCAGCCCCGATTACAGACAAGTCAGACAAGCTTTTTACAAATTCATCACCACGCTAGATATTAAAATTGATGTAATTGCAGTTGAAAAGCTAAAGACTGCGCAAGTGTTGCAACAAAACCCAGGAAGATTATACGGAGTTATGGCGGGACAGCTGATAAAAGACCAGCTTCATCAAGCCGATACCGAAGTCATATTTTCTCGTAAGGATAGCAAATTAAAACTTCAGCAGGAGCTAAACGCTGAGGTCGAGACCCAAAGACTAAATTACATTACCAGACATACTAACTTAGACAGCAAGACCGAATTGAAATACTTTCATAACCCGCATTATACCCACGGTGGTCTTCAGGTTGCTGATTATGTCGCTTTTGCGGTCTTTCATGTATTTGAAAATAATAACCGCGAATGGTACGACCTGATAAAATCTAAGATAGGAAGGGTGCACGATATTTGTAACTACAAGTACTTTACTAAGCGTAACCCGCTGTAACTATCCATTGAAGGAAGTGCGAACTTCGCACGTTTCATTCAACGGATTACGCTTAATAAGGTACAAATTTATAATAGCACAGCATAACCATAATATCCATGAGTAGCAAAACTAACCGAGAAAAGCATCAAAGCCCTAAAGTCAATCTCGGGTCTATGATGAAGCAAGGCTGGGAAATAGCAGAGTTTGAAAAATGTCTTGTAAAGGTAACTTATACAAATAAAATCCAGAGAAAGGATTTTAAAGAAGATGGCATTTACCCAATCGTTTCGCAAGAAAAAGATTTTATAAATGGCTATTGGGACAATGAAGAAGATGTGTTTAAGGTAGATAAACCAGTTGTAATATTTGGAGACCACACGCAAGTAATAAAGTTCATTGATTTCGATTTCGTTTTAGGTGCTGATGGTGTGAAAATTCTAAAACCAACAGACAAGATTGACTCGAAGTATTTATATTATTTATTAAAAAATATTGATTTAGGAAGTTTGGGATATGCCCGACATTATAGGCTTTTGAAAAAAATATATGTTGCTTACCCAAAATCACTCTCTGAACAACAACGCATTGTTTCCATTTTAGATGAAGCCTTTGCAGCCATCACATCGGCAAAAGCCAATGCCGAACAAAACCTACGGAACGCCAAAGAACTTTTTGAAAGCTATTTGCAGGGGGTGTTTGAGAATGGGAATTGGGAGACGAAAACATTAAATCAGATTTCGGAAAATCTCGATAGTAAAAGAATTCCGATTACCAAAAACCAAAGAAAAAGCGGAGATATACCTTATTATGGAGCATCAGGAATTGTTGATTATGTAGCTGACTACATTTTTGATGAAGATTTACTTTGTGTTTCAGAAGATGGTGCAAATCTTTTAGCAAGAACTTATCCGATTGCATTTTCAATTTCAGGAAAAACTTGGGTAAACAATCACGCACATGTTTTGAGGTTTCCAAATATCGTCACTCAAAAATTTGTTGAAGTTTACATCAACTGAATTAGAATTGATGACTATGTAAGCGGAATGGCACAGCCAAAATTAAATCACGCAATGCTAAATAAAATTCCAATTCCAATTCCTTCCATTGAAGAACAACAAACCATCGTCCGCCAATTAGATGCTTTGCGAGCCGAAACACAAAAGTTGGAAGCGTTGTATCAAAAGAAAATAGACGATTTGGAAGAACTGAAAAAATCAATCTTGCAAAAAGCATTTGCGGGGGAATTGAAAACGAGTGATGTGGAGGTTGAGGCATGAACGAAGCAGAAACCAGAGCAGAACTTATAGACCCAGCACTAAGAGAAGCTGGCTGGGGTGTTGTAGAAGGCACCAGAGTCTTGCGTGAACACCATATTACAAAAGGCCGAATACTCACTGGCGGCCAACGAGCTAAGCCAGAAATTGCCGATTATATATTGGTATATAACAATCAAAAAGTTGCGGTAATTGAAGCAAAGAAAGCCAGCGAGCATTATACAGAAGGCTTAACCCAAGCAAAGGCCTACGCCCAGAGACTTCATATAGAAAACACTTACTGTACTAATGGCAAGGAAATATATCATGCAAACATGGCTACTGGCCATGAAGGCGATGTTGATAGACTCCCTACGCCATATGAGCTGTGGCAGATGGTGAGTAGAGGCAATAACGATTGGCACGCTAAATTTAATGCAATAACTCCAGCTGGTACTTTTGGGCTTAGATACTATCAAGAAATAGCCGTTAATAAAGCACTTGACGCGATAGCTAATGACAAAAACCGTATACTATTAACCCTAGCTACGGGTACTGGCAAGACCGCAATAGCGTTTCAAATAGCCTGGAAGCTATTCCATGCCAGATGGAATATAAACAAAGACGGCAACCGAAGGCCAAGGATATTATTTTTGGCAGATCGTAATATATTGGCAGACCAAGCATTTAATGCTTTTAGTGCTTTTGACGAAAACGCACTAGTTCGTATTAGCCCCTTAGACATTCGTAGGCGTGGTTCGGTGCCAACTAATGGCAGTATATTCTTTACCATCTTCCAAACTTTTATGAGCGGACCAAACGATACGCCATATTTTGGTGATTACCCCCAGGATTTCTTTGATTTAGTAATCATTGATGAATGCCATAGAGGTGGTGCAAATGATGAGAGCAACTGGAGGGCAATTATGGAGCATTTTTCATCTGCTGTGCAGATAGGCTTAACTGCTACACCCAAACGCCAAGACAATATTGATACTTATAGATATTTCGGCGAACCGTTGTATGAATATTCACTTAAGCAAGGTATAAACGACGGCTTCTTAACCCCATTCAAGGTTCGCAGATTCAACACAAGCTTAGATGAATATACTTATGATCCAGACGATGATGTGGTTGAAGGTGAAGTAGAAGAAGGCCGAACATATACAGAATATGATTTTAATAGAACAATTGTAATAAAAGAGCGTGAACTGAAGCGTGTTAATTTGTTTATGAACGAAATAAACCAAGATGAAAAAAGCTTGGTGTTCTGTGCCAACCAAGCACATGCCTTGCTGGTGCGTGATTTAATAAATCAGGTTAAAACAAGCGGCAACCCCAGCTACTGCGAAAGAGTTACGGCTGATGATGGTGAACGTGGTGAACAGTTCTTACGCGAGTTCCAAGATAATGAAAAACTTATACCAACCATCCTGACTACATCTCAAAAACTATCTACAGGAGTTGATGCTCGAAATATAAGAAATATTGTTTTGATGCGACCTATTAACTCGCAAATTGAGTTTAAACAGATTATCGGGCGTGGAACTCGATTGTATGATAACAAGGAATTCTTTACGATATATGATTTTGTAAATGCTAGTGCAAGGTTTGAAGATAAAGACTGGGATGGCCCACCAATAGACAATACAACTGAGCCAACAAACACGGTACATAAACCATACCCAAAACCAGATGACAGTAGTGATGAAGTAAACGAGAGTGATTACTGTGAAGAGTGTGGTTATGACCCATGTAGATGCAATAAAAAGCCAAAAATTAGGGTAAAACTAGCTGATGGCAAAGATCGAGAGATCATACACTCATCAGAAACATATTTTTACGATGCCAATGGCACGCCAATTAGCTTGCAACAATTTATTGAGAACCTCTATGGTACAATGCCAGAATTTTACAAAAGCGAAGAAGAACTTCGAAATATATGGGCAAACCCTGTTACACGTAAAGCTTTACTAGGTAGATTAGCTGAACTTGGCTATGGTATTGCAGAGCTAGAATCCGTACAGAAGATTGTTGATGCAAGGGATAGTGATCTTTTTGATGTATTAGCATATATATCATTTACCACTCCACCTATTACAAGACACGAGCGTGTATCGAGAACAATTAATTTTCTTCAAGAGGGACTAGATCCTAGTTAGATTGAGTTCTTGGATTTTGTATTAAGCAAATTTGAAATACGAGGATCTGACGAATTAAGTGAAGAAAAACTTCCAGTTCTACTTAATATGAAATATCATGCAATCGAAGATGCGATACACATATTAGGTAGCGCAGAAAAAATCCGAGAACACTTTTTCGCTTTCCAAAAAACACTATTCACTAAAGCCTAACCAAAGTATGCAAAAAGAAGATTTAAATACAGACAGTGATGTTTCAAACACTTTCGCAATAGAAGCTGCGAGATCATATTTTACGGCACGTTTTGTGTATCTAGGAGGAATGAGCCTAATGAACGGTGCTGGTTTCTTTGCACACTCTGCAATTGAGCAATACCAAAAAGCAATTATATGTAAATTCGACCCATCAAAATCTAAAAATATATCCGATATTAAGCATAATCTAAAAGAGCTAAGAAAAATTACATATGAAGTTACAGGCAATGAATTATTTAATACCAACTATATGAAACAACTTATTGAAGATTATGATGCTTTTGACCAAGTCGGTAGATATGGTGCAAATGCAAAATTTGATCCACTTGCTAAAAAAGAAGCATCATTTTCCACTAAGGGCGTCTCGATAATGACGCCAGATAGCATAAATCAGCTCGATTATTTTGTTATGGTTTGCAGGAAGCTAATCACTATTACTCCTATCAATATGGATGTTATTGCTC
>CAZJDP010000017.1:0-7826 GCA_964544805.1 uncultured Candidatus Saccharibacteria bacterium | reverse complement strand
TCACCCGGATTACCAATTTTGACTAGACCAATAGCCCGAAGTTGGCTTTCTAATTGATTTGCCACCGAACTAATGCCCTTAACCCAAGCGTGTTCCTTGATATCTTCAGGTTCATGAGCTATGGCTCGTTCAATATTGTCTAAAACAGGCAGAAGTGCGGTCGCCGCCTGTTCTTTGCCAAAATTAATTGCCTTTAGTTTTTCTTCTTCGGCTCGCCGTTTGTAATTGATAAATTCTGCCTGGATCCGTTGCAGATCGCCTGTTAGATCATTAATCATTTCTTCAACTTCTAATTTAGTGAACAGATCTTCAGTAGCGGGCTGCTTAGGCTGGCTGGTGTTTTTGATAGGTTTATTCGCTTTTTTCAAGTTATTACCTCCGAATATTTATAGATTATTCTCTAGTGCCTGGCCGGCATACTTTACCAAGTTCATAGTCTGAGCATAATTTTGTCTGGTGGGCCCAACTATGCCTATGTAGCTGTTGTCACTATACGGGCTGCGATATTTACTAACAATTAAACTACAGCCGCTCGTTTTACCTATGGGGTTTTCGGCTCCAATATAAACACTTAAAGGCTTGTTGGGGGCCGCCTCGTAAAGCCAAGGTTCTAAATTATCTAACAAAGAGGCCACTTGCTGCAGAGCATTACCGCCGGCAAATTCAGGCTGCATGAACAAATTAGCAATCCCACTCATATAAAGCTGGTCGCCAATTGTACCGATAGCTAAATTGTGGGTAATTTCAACCAAACTATCGACAGCGGACTTGATGGTTTTAGAAGCCATACCGGCGGACCTTATTCTGGCATCAATCGCTCTCGCACTGCGATCCATAAGCGACATGCTATTATCGCTAGCCTCCGCAAAGTCAGCAACCTTATTAACATAATATCGGTAGCCTTTATCGGTTGGAATTCTGCCGGCAGAAGTATAGGGCTGTTCTATGTAGCCCATATCTTCTAAACGAGCCATTTCAGCTCTAATTGTGGCCGAAGAAACCCCAAACAGCTTAGCCAGCAGCAAAGAACCAACTGGAGCAGCTATTTCAGCATACTGCTCGACTATCGATCTTAATATTTGCTCTTGTCTATCGGTCATAATTTTATAAATGTTAGTTGCTAACAACTCTATAATAGTTTAATTAGCACTCTAATGTCAAGAGTGCTAATTAAGATTTTTAAGAAGTTCCTTAGCTTTTTTTCTAGCTTTTTTCTGATCTTCTAAAAGTATATTGCCAAAAACAATACTATGAACTTTTTCAACCGTATCTTCTAAAATGTCATTTATAATAAATGAATAACTACTGTCCGATAATGCTAACAATAGCTCATGCTTAGCACTTGATAATCTTCGTTTTGTTTCACCGGCCGTAAGCTGACCCCGACCATGAAGCCGAATCATCCAGGTAGAAAAGTCTGGTGGTAATAAAAATAATGGCAAAGTATTACAGCTTAGGCTCGTAATTGTTCGACAGCCGACAATATCTATATCTGTTATGGCTAATTTATTGTTTTGCTTGGCAGCCCGAAGTTCATTAATATTTATGCCAGATGCTTGCTGGTTATGAATGACTGCAGCCTCAAGATAGTTCCCGCTCTTTAAAGAATTAAAAAAGTCTTGTTCTGTTTTAAACCAATAAACTTCTCCGTTTTTTTCCAGTTTCCCGTTGTTATATCTAGGCGGCCGAGTGGTATCGGACACAATATAATGATATTGGCCTTTTTCAATTAGCTTCTCGATGACGGAATTACGACCCGCTGCCGTGGGGGCCGTTAAAAGTATAAACTTAATGCTTTGCAGCTCTTTAACGATACTTCTGTTTGGTTGATAATTATTTAATAGCAGCTGAATTTTTTGTAAATTAGTTTGATTGCTAGGTCGTTTTATCATATTTATAATATATTGTAATGCCTGAAAAGCAAGAAAGGACTGGTTATGGTAAAGGCAAGCGATTTTACATTAAAAGATCAAAACGGAAAAAGCGTAACGCTATCTGACTTTAAGGGCAAGTGGGTGGTGCTCTATTTCTATCCCAAAGATTCTACCCCTGGCTGCACAAAAGAAGCTTGTAATTTTAGAGATGGAAGAGATTATTTAGAAGATTTAGGAGCAATAGTTTTAGGTGTTTCCAAGGACAGCGTAACCAGCCATAAAAAATTTACAGATAAGTACAAATTAAACTTTACTTTGCTCAGCGACCCAGAAGCAGAAGTGATAAAAAAATACGGCGCATGGGGAGAAAAAAGCATGTTTGGCAAAAAATATTTTGGAATAAAAAGAAACACAGTACTTATTGACCCAGGAGGCAATATATTTAAAGAATATAAAGGCGTTAACCCAGCCGGGCACATTAAAGACATTTATAAAGACCTTGAAAGCCAGCTCAAAAATTAATCTCTTTTCAGCATTACTGTGAAAGCCTCGGCAGGAATATCGACTTTACCGAATTTTTTTAACCTTTTTTTACCTTTTGCCTGCTTGGCTAATACTTTCTTCTTCCTGGAAACATCACCACCGTAAAGGCCGCTTGTTACATCTTTGCGGTAAGCACTAATATCTTCGCGGGCAATAAACCTGCCACCAATAGCAGCCTGTAGAGACACTTGAAAATTTTGCCTAGGAATAACTTCTTTTAATTTCTTAACAGTTTCCCGGCCTAAATAATCTACTTCTGTTCGGTGGACCATAACACTTAAAGCATCAATTTTCTCTCCGGCTACCAAAAAATCTAGTTTTACTAAATCTTGCGCCCTGTAATCAGCTAGCTCATAGTTAAAAGACCCGTAACCGCTAGTAATACTTTTTAATTGATCATAAAAATCTGTTAATAAGTTTGCCAGTGGTGCTTCGAATTCTACCAAGGCCAAGCTGGCGTCGACAAAGCTGATATTTTTTTGCAGGCCCCGCTTAGAACAAATTAGCTGAATTACTGGCCCGACAAAATCTTTAGGACAAACCACTTCACCCTTAATCCAGGGCTCTCTTATTTCTTGAACAGAGGCGATATCAGGAAGTTCACTGGCACTTTTAATATCCAGTTCTTGGCCGTTATTTAATAACAAATTATAGTCTGTACTAGGATTTGTAACCACTAAGTACAGACCGTATTCTCTTTCTAGCCTTTCCTTTACTATGTCTAAATGAAGCAGTCCTAAGAAGCCAATTCTTACCCCAAAACCTAGAACAGGCGAATTTTCTGGGCTGAATTGTAGGGCTGAATCGCTTAATGAAAGTTTTTCAATAGCATCTTTTAGTAGCTGATAGTTTTCATTGCTATCTGGGAAAAAGCCAGCATAAACAAAAGGTTTAACTTCTTTATAACCAGCTAGCGGCGTAATAGCCATATCTTTAGAGACGGTTATGGTATCGCCGACTCGAGCTTCACGCGTACTTTTTAAGTTAGTAACAATATAGCCAATTTCACCAGTACCAAGAACTTTAGTTGGGGACATTTCCGGTTTTAGGCTGCCAACTTCTAAAGCCAGGCCATTGCTGCCCGTTCCCATCATTGTAATAGAATCATTTTTGGCTATTTGGCCGTCAACAATTCTAATATATAAAATAACGCCCCGGTAATCGTCGTAATAACTATCAAAAATAAGAGCCCTGGTTTGGCTGTCTTTGTTTCCAGATGGATGAGGTACTGTATCAATAATTAAATCTAGAACTTCGGCTACCCCTTCACCAGTTTTGGCTGATATTTTTAATATTTCTTCCGGGCGGCAACCTAGTAATGAGACAACTTCTTTGGTAACTCGATCAACATCGGCTGCTGGAAGATCTATTTTATTAAGTACCGGTATTATTTTAAGGTCGGCCGCCAAAGCTAAATACACATTAGCTAAAGTTTGGGCTTGAATACCTTGGCTGGCATCTACAACTAAAATTGCGCCTTCACAGGCCGCCAAGCTACGAGAGACCTCATAACTAAAGTCGACATGTCCCGGCGTATCTATTAAGTTCAGTTGGTAACCCTGATATCCCATTCGCACAGGCGCTAATTTTATAGTAATGCCCTTTTCTCTTTCTAGATCCATTTTATCTAGTAGTTGAGATTTCATATTGCGCCGCTCAACGGTTCCGGTAAGTTCAAGCAACCTATCGGCCAAAGTGCTTTTACCGTGGTCAATATGAGCAATGATGCAGAAATTTCGTATTTTATCCATTATTAGCTGTTATTATAGCAAAGAGTTATATTTTCACTGGTTTCAAGATAATATCTTTTAATCTTCGCAGTATTATGTCTGCCTCTGGCAGCCTTAAGACCTTAGCAACAATTATGAAAATTGAAAAAGTTACCAGCGAAATAATACTAAGCTTGACTACAAGAACAAAGCCAAGATCGGCAAGTTGTAAAGGTAAAAATTGCATAACAAAATAGGTGCCTATGGCGGCAAAAATAGTGGCAATTAACGATCTGCCTAAGTAATTCAAAAACGGCCCTGAAAATAATTTTGGATCTCTTTTGGTAATGATTACCGTTAGAATAAATACCTCGACAAAGGCAACTATTCCTTGAGCAATAGCCAGGCCGACAACTCCAAAAGCCTGAGGCTTAGATAAAAAATATGCTAAAAATATGTTTAAAATAATAATAAACAATGAAACATACAGTGGTGTTTTCGTATCTTTGTAGGCATAAAAATACCTTGAAATTATGGTGTAAATAATTCTAAAAAATATCGCAAAACAAAGAACTCCAAATATTACAGCTATTTCTTTGCTGCTTCTGGCAAAAATAATCCTAGCAAGATAAGCCCTGGCAAAAAATGCCACTACCACTACGGGCAAAGCCAAAAAAATCATTATTTGTAAAACTTTTATGTACTCTTTGCGAAACAAATCGGTTCGGCCCATTGCTAATTTGTCAGTTAGCCTGGGAAAAGCGGCGGTCGATATTGCATTACCAATTAGCATTACCGGTGCATTATGCAAAATTATGGCATTTTCATACCAGGTAACTGAGCCTGTCACCAATCTAGAGGCAAACCTAGTTTCGACAATTGCATTAATATAATCGACGCCCTGGTCAATAGATCGTGCTGGTAAAATTCTTAGTACTTCCCTAAAATTTTTGTCTTGAAAATTAATTTTAGGTATGTATCGAAAATTAATGCCAATCATACCAAATGAGGCAATAATAAGCTGCAGTATTGCGCCAATTGCTACGCCAATACTTAGCCCAACAACACCTAAAGAATTACCAAAGATGTAAATACTGACAATAATTGCACCGTTATAAAATAAAGGCGCAATTGCAAAAAAGAAAAATCTACCGACTGATTGCTGAATTGTAGTGAGCAGAGTCGAGATAGAGAAAATAAAAACATTAACCGAAACTATTCGCATAATTGCTACCGAAAGCTGCAGCTGTTCCGGAGTAAAGCCCGGCACAACTACATACCTTAAAAGCGGCTCGGCAAAAATCATTAACAATATAGAAACTACCAGTGTTAGCGTTCCTAGGGCGTTTAGTAAGTAGCTAGAAACTTCCCAGGCAGATTGTTTATTTTTTCGTAGTCTTTCGCTTAAGATGGGTAAAAAGGCGACACCAAGAGCGCCAGAGGCTAGAGTAAAGTAAACAAAATCCGGTATTTTAAAAGCAGCAAAAAAAGCGTCTGTTTCAAAATTATTAAAGTTGGCATTAATTAATTTGGTACGAATAATGCCAAGGACAGTTCCAGCTAATGAGGCGCTTGCTAATAAAAAAGCGGCAGAACCAAAACTTAGTCTTTTATTTGCTCTAGAAAGTAATCGGTTCATGGGCGTTTTTGTTGCTAATAAAGTTTTGCTTCAGTAGGCAATATTGTTCCTTTTAATATTTCTAATACTTCCTCGGCTTCAACGGTTTCCTTTTCAAGGAGAGCATTTTTTAGTTTTTCTAAAAAGACTTTATTTTTCTTTAACACAGATCGTGCTCTATTAGCCGCTTCGCTAATTAGTGATTCAACTTCTTCATCAATAACTTTAGCAGTATCGTCTGAGTATTGTCGCTCGTGGACCAGTCTTTCCATCATCATACCGTCTTCAACATGAAAAACTTGGTCTCTTAATTTTTTACCCATACCTTGGTTAACGATCATTTCCCTAGCCAGTTCGGCAGCCTTTTGCAAATCGTTACCTGCTCCGGTAGTTACTCTGTCTGGACCGTAAATTATTTCTTCGGCAATTCGGCCGCCAAGCATTCTTGCCAAGACATCTTTATATTCAATAATGCTGTGGTAACTTTTATCTTCCGGAGGAATAAACCAAGTTACACCGCCAGTACCACCCCGCGGTATAATAGTGACTTTATGGACCATATCACTGTCTGGTAGAGTGTGGCCTACAACTGCATGGCCAGCTTCATGGTAAGCGGTTAGCTCTTTTTCTTTGTCGTTCATTACCTTGCTTTTTCGCTCAGGACCGATTGCGACTTTTTCAAAGGCATTGGTTACATCTTCATTGGTAATGACATTTCGATTAGCCCTTGCGGCAATTATGGCTGCTTCGTTTGCTATATTGGCCAGATCCGCTCCGCTTGAGCCTGCTGTTTTGGCGGCTAAAGCATCAAGATCGACGCTTTTATTAAGCGGTTTTGTGGCAAAATGTACCTTTAAAATTTCTAAACGGTCTTTTCGGTCTGGCAAACCTATGCCGACTCTTCTATCGAAACGACCAGGACGAAGTAGGGCAGGGTCTAACACATCCATTCGGTTAGTAGCAGCTAAAACAATTACATTTTGTCCTTGTTCAAAACCATCCATTTCAACCAGTATTTGGTTAAGTGTTTGTTCTCTTTCATCATGGCCGCCACCCATGCCGCTGCCCCTTTTTCTACCAACGGCGTCTATTTCATCAATGAAAATAATACAAGGAGCATTTTTCTTAGCTTTACTGAACAGATCTCTCACCCTGCTCGCTCCAACACCTACAAACATCTCAACAAATTCCGAACCAGAAATGCTAAAGAAAGGTACATTTGCTTCTCCGGCAACTGCCCTGGCCATCATTGTCTTGCCTGTGCCCGGGGGGCCAACCAGCAAAACACCTTTAGGAATTTTAGCTCCAACTGTTTCGAACTTTTTTGGAAATTTAAGAAATTCAACAACTTCTTCCAGGTCTGTTTTAGCTTCTTCGTTGCCGGCTACATCTTTAAATTTAACTGTCTCTTTTTCGTTGCCATAAAGACGGGCGCTACTTTTGCCAAAACCAAGTGCCTGATTGCCTTGACCTTGGGCCGAACGCAGCATGAATAATAAAACTCCGACAATTATAATAACCGGCAGCAAGTTAATAGCTAAGGCAGTCCAAGTTGCCCCGCTGTTCGAAGCTTCTTTGAAAATAACTTCTACATCTCTATTTGTCAGCCCGCCAGGGCCATAAAGAGTCGCATTGTTTTCTTTTCTAGTTTTTTCAGTTGGCTTGTCGTTACCTTTGGTGGTAACTTCGATATTGCTGCCCTGAACTGTTAATTTAACTACCTCGCCGCTGTTAGCACGGTTCATTACATCATTAAAAGTTTTTTCTTCAAGTTTAGAAGGCTGTTTATAGCTAAATAAAAAAATTCCAATAAATAACAAAATAATAAGCACAAAACCAGTGTTTTTAATCCAGGTTTTCTTTGTCGCACCCTTTTTAGGCGGTAATTTTCTTTTATCCATATCCGACAATTATAACCGATTGACCTCTTATTAATCTAGTACTTTATTTATAAAACGGGCAGATCTTTTGGTAAGAAGAATTTTGCCGTCGGGAACATCTATAATTTTTCCCGGCTTTAATGTCTTAATTCCAACTACAAGCAGGTCTATTGTTTTTGTATCGTAGCCTTTAAAACTGAAA
>CAZJDP010000016.1:0-8221 GCA_964544805.1 uncultured Candidatus Saccharibacteria bacterium | reverse complement strand
TAATTATTAATAACATGGCCGCAGCCCAGAAAACTTCAACTATTATGCCTACTGGTTTTTCGAACCACTGAATTTTCGTATGAAACCTGGTAATTGGGCCGCTGCCCGAACTGAAAGGCTGGTTGTGCTTAACTTCTTTAAACCATTTATAAGCCCAAACTAAATCTGGGGAAGTTGCCAAAATTAAGCAGCTGGCTAAAAGCAGCGGCTGGCTGGTGGTAAGTATCACCCAAAACAGCAATGTAGCCGTTGCTAATGCATCAAAAAACAGATAAATCAAAAAGATTGTGTTTCTTTTGGCTAGACCAAAATGCGGAATAGCATCTAATAAAAAATGACTTAATAGAGCCAAAGGCAACGCCCAGGGTGACTGGACAATAGTCCCAATAGCAACTCCTGTTAGGCCATGATTAATGGCAGTCATACTACTTTAAAGCGGCTTCTCGTACCAGTTTGTCTATTTTCTTTAGCTGGTCAGGATGATCGACTAAGTACTGCTTGGCAGCTTCGCGGCCTTGGCCAATTTTTGAACCTTCGTATTCAAACCATGCTCCAGCTTTGCCGACTATATTATTATCTACCGCCAGGTCTAGGGTTTCGCCCTCTTTACTAATGCCTTGGTTATACATTATGTCAAATTCAGCTTCTCTAAAGGGTGGAGCTATTTTATTTTTAACAACCTTGACTCTTACCCTATTACCTATCATATCGTCGCCGCTTTTAATTTGGCTAATTCTTCTAATGTCCATTCTGACAGAAGCATAAAACTTAAGGGCATTACCGCCGGTTGTGGTTTCTGGGTTGCCGAACATAACACCAATTTTCATTCTTAGCTGGTTAATAAATATAACCGTACATTTACTTTTATTAATAATACCAGTGAGTTTTCTAAGAGCCTGGCTCATTAATCTTGCTTGCAAGCCCATATGAGCATCGCCCATATCACCCTCTATTTCAGCCTGAGGCACAAGTGCAGCGACTGAATCTACCACGATAACATCAACAGCATTGCTTCTAACTAGTGTTTCAACAATTTCTAGAGCCTGTTCACCATTATCGGGTTGAGCAACCAGTAAATTCTTAACATCAACTCCTATTCTGCCGGCATAAACTGGATCAAGCGCATGTTCGGCATCTATAAACGCGGCTGTTCCGCCGGATTTTTGAACCTCTGCTAGAGCATGTAGGGTTAAGGTTGTTTTTCCGCTGCTTTCTGGCCCGTAAACTTCAATGATTCTGCCTTTTGGAATACCGCCGCCCAAAGCAATATCTAAACCTAAACTGCCAGTGGAAAATGTTTCAACATCTATTTTATGATCTTCACCCAGCTGCATAATTGCACCTGAGCCAAATTGTTTCTTAATTTGATCGACTGCTAAATTTAAAGCCTGATCTTTACCAGTTCCAACCGCTGTATTTTCTTGCTTGGAATCTTTTTTACCTGCCATAATTACCCCTTTTCTAAACAGTTATTATAAAGTATTTTGCGCCGTTAATATTGCACTGCTGAAAAAAATACAATAATTCGAATATTTAAAGTAAAATTGAAGTATACTTTATCATAAGCAATATGAGAATATCTGATCGAATTATTGAACAAATTATCCAGTCAGCCGGTAAAATAACTCCCGAGCAGCTTGAAGCCTACAAAGAACAGGGTAAAAATGAAAAAAAGCCATTGCAGGATATTGTTCTTGCCGCCAACGCTATTTCTGAAAAAGACCTGACTAAAGCCTACGCCGAAATTATTGATATTCCCTACATCGACATAGATGTTAAAGACCTAGACAAAGAAATAATGCACATTATACCTGAGAGAATTGCTCGGCAATACAATGTGGTAGTTATTGGAGTTGACGACAAAGACCACAAATTACTGGCTATGGACGACCCGGATGACATACAAGCAATTAGTTTCTTGCAAAAAGAATTAGGCAATGATGTGCGGATTTTTATTTCTACCCATACCAACATTCTGCAAGCAATTGATCAGTACCGAGAAAATATCAGCAGTGAAATTACCGAAGTTATATCAGCTGAACAAGAAGAAGAGCAAAAGGGTGAAAAGTTTGACCAAGAAGACCTTGCCGAAGATTCTCCGGTAGCTCAAACCGTCAACTTGCTAGTTGAAGGAGCTATTAAAACCGGTGCCTCTGATATTCATATCGAACCGCGGGAAACTTATATATCTGTCAGGTATCGTATCGATGGCATTTTAAGAGAGGTCAACAAACTCCCCAAAAATGTGCAAGGAGCGCTAGTTTCAAGAATTAAAATTTTATCTAACCTGAAAATTGACGAAAGAAGAGCTCCTCAAGACGGCCGGTTCAAAATTGCTATTAACGGACTTAAATATGCTTTAAGGGTTTCTACCCTACCCATTACCGACGGTGAAAAAGTGGTAATGCGTATTCTAAATGAGTCTTCAAAAGCTCTAACCCTAGAAGAACTTGGTTATTGGGGCAAAGCCCTAGATACAATAAACCATGGCATTGTCCAGCCTCATGGGATGATTCTAGTTACCGGACCAACAGGCTCGGGTAAATCTACCAGCCTGTTTAGTATCTTAAGCCTGCTGAATAATCCAACCGTTAATATTTCCACCATTGAAGATCCGGTTGAATATAAAATACCCGGCGCCAATCAAACCCAAGTTAATGTCCAGGCGGGCATGACCTTTGCTGCCGGTCTTAGGGCGCTGCTTCGCCAAGATCCAAACATTATTATGGTTGGTGAAATTAGAGATGGTGAAACTTCCGGCCTGGCGGTCCAGGCAGCGTTAACAGGCCATTTAGTCTTTGCCACGCTGCACACCAATAATGCCGCCACTTGTTTGCCGAGGCTTTTAGATATGGGCATAGAACCCTTCTTAATTGCCTCTACAGTTAGGGCGGTGGTTGGCCAACGGCTGGTCAGACGCCTTTGTAAAGCCTGCCGCGAGCCAGTCCAGCCAGATGCCGAAACAATTAAAAAAATTAATAAAACTTTTAAAATAAAATCTGGCGAAGATATGAAAAAAATCAACGAGCTAGAAAAACTAGCCATTGCCGGTGGTATTGGTTTTAATTCTGAAAACCAGAATGATCCTAGCAATAAACCATCTACCAGCAGTTCTTCTATTACTAGATTATTTAAAGCCAAAACAGGCGGCTGCGAAGAATGCGGCCACAACGGCTATAAAGGCCGAATGGGTATTTATGAAGTACTAGGTAACTCAACCGATATTGAAAAATTAATTATTAGTAATGCAACCAGCGAAAGCATTGAAAGCCAGGCGGTTAAAGAAGGTATGGTGGTTATGCAGCTAGACGGGTTTATAAAAGCCCTGCGGGGCCAAACTACTATAGAAGAAATTTTAAGAGTTACCGCCGAAAATTAATAATTTATTATTATCTGTTTTAACCTTCTATTTACTAAACGCTAACTACAATATACGATATAAAGCATAAGCGATGGGCAAATACACATATAAAGCACTAACCAAAGACAGCCGTAAAGTAAACGGCAATATTGAAGCATCTTCAAAAGAATCGGCCATTGAAACCCTGCACAAGCAAGGCTTTACTCCGCTTGTTATAAAAGATGCTACCAAAAAAGGTGAAATTGCCTTTTTAACTTCTAAAAAGGTTAAGTCCAAAGAGCTGGTTGTTTTTACCCGGCAAATGTCAACTATGATTTCGGCCGGTGTTCCCTTGACAAAAGCGATGGCGACCTTAGAAGAACAAACAGATAGCGCTTATTTTAAACAAGTTATTAATAATTTGTCTAAAGACATTGAAGGTGGAACAACTATCGGCGAGGCTATGGACAAATACCCTAATGTCTTTGATGAAGTTTATGTAAATATGGTTAAGGCCGGGGAATCAGGTGGTATTTTAGAGGACATTTTAAAAAGATTAGCAATACAAGCCGAAAAAAACGAAACAATGAAAAAGAAAATAAAATCGGCTATGACCTACCCTATGGTAATCAGCTTTATTGCCGTTGGTGCTTTTTTTGCAATTACCATGTTTATTTTGCCGCAAATAGGCAAAGTATTAAAAGATCTTGGCGGGCCCGATAAAAAATTGCCGCCGCTTACCCAATTTATGCTTAATTTAAGCGACTTTATGCAGCATAACGCCATACTGATAATTATTGTTTTAGCAGTCGGCATATTTTTGCTTAGGAAATACATTAAAACACCTAAAGGACAATATAAATTTCATAGTTTGCTGCTTAAAATTCCAGTTATGAAAGATATAGTGACTAAAATTGCTATCGCCCGCTTCGCTAGAACATTTTCTAGCTTATTATCTTCTGGTGTCAGCGTCTTAGAAGCAATTAAGGTAACTTCTGGAGCCATAGGCAATAAAGTCATTCAGCAAGAACTTAACGAAGCAGCTAAAGCCGTCCAGGGCGGGCACCAACTTTCCGAACCATTATTACAAAGCAAGCATTTTCCTAAAATTGTCGGCCAGATGTTAGCCATTGGTGAAGAAACAGGTGAAATCGACCAAATATTAGTCAAAGTTGCCGATTTTTACGAAGAAGAAGTCGAAACCATGATTGACGGGTTGAGTTCGATCATCGAGCCAGTGATGATAGTTACTCTTGGTGCTATGGTCGGCCTATTAGCCGCATCAGTTATGGGGCCACTAGCCTCGGTGGGCAATAGCATTAGCGCCGATTCTTAGAAAAATATTGACTGTTAAATAATTCTGTTTATAATCATAAGTAAGATACATACCTTTAAAGGTATGTGTATCTGGTAAAAATAAGAAAATAACATAACTAGGAGGGTGGGCATAAATTATGACCTCACGAAAACTTAAACAATCTGGTTTTACTATCGTAGAACTATTAATTGTTATAGTCATTATCGGTATCTTGGCAGCTATCGGTTTTGTTAGCTATAGCAACGCAACCAAGAAAGCAAGAGACACAGAAAGAGAAAGCGATGTTAAAGCAATCGCAGCCAAAGCCGAAGAGTATTATGCATCAGATGCAACTAATGCCGGTTCATACCCAGCAGACTGTACTGTTCTACAAAATCTTAATGGTTTAACAGCAGATACATTCCACGCTCCTAAGGGCGCTTCTGGAGCTAACTGTGCTACTACAGCACCTTCAGCATCTAGCGATGTTTACCAGTACACACTAAGCAGTACCGCTGGTCAACCAAAGTTCACCATAACTTACTGGAGCGAAGCTTCAGGCGCAACTAAGACATATACTTCCACAGAAAAAAACTAATTAGTTTCTATGGTTAAAATTAACCCCTCCCTTAGCGGAGGGGTTTTATATTTGAAGAAACTGATTATGATAAAATATACATAACAATTATGAAAAACAAAAGTGGGCAAAAACAAAAAGGATTCACCATTGTCGAAGTCCTAATTGGTATGGTTATTATTGCTATCTTAGTAGTTAGTACCGCCAGTACTTATATTGCCCTTCAGTCATCGGCAGCCTTAGCCAGGCATAAATCAATTGGCACCGAACTAGCTACCAATAAAATAGAAGCACTTAAAGCGCTGCCTTATGATAGCCTAGCGGTTGCCGGAGGAGCAATATATCACCCTTCACCGCTGCCAGCTAGCGAAACTAAAACAATTAATGGCTACACCTACACCATAAAAACCAGCATTAACTATATAGACGATGCTTATGATGGCTGCGGTAATTATGCCAATACCCAGACCAAACAAGACCTTTGCAGACATTATCCACCGCCCTCTGGTGCGCCTACAACAGATTTAAACCCGGCAGATTATAAAATAGCTAATGTTAAAGTCTATGGTTACAATAATAAAAAATTTGCCGAACTTGATACCCAAATAGCCGCCCGAGTCGCCGAAACCGACAGTACTACTGGCGCTTTAAGCGTCAAAATTATGGACGACAGCGGCAATCCAATATCTGGGGCTACTGTTCAAGCATCAAACAATACAATATCTCCTGCCGTGTTCGTAACGGATAGTACAGATGCTAACGGTAACGCTATATTTTACGGCTTACCTCCAGATTCAGGTACAGATTATATAATTAGCGCATCAAAGAGCGGCTATAGCAGCCTAACAACAATTGCTTCAAGCGGTTCTTTAAACGCTACCTACCCTAATCAAGCTGTGTTCTCGCAAACAGGTTCTAATGTCACGCTTGTTCTAAAGCCAATGACAACAAATAGCTTGCAGCTATATGCAGTTGATACTGCCGGCAATCCAATCAGCGGTGTAAAACTTAACATAAAGGGCGGTTATAAAAAATATCAAAGCACTAGTAATACCGAATATTATTACAACAATTATTCACCTACCGATAGCCGGCCAACAACAGATGTAAACGGTATCGTTAATATTCAAAACTTGGTGCCAGGAAATTATATATTCTGCGGCGATAACGGCAATACGGGGTGCACTGTGGGGGCTACAAACTACATAGTTGCTGCAGCAGTTGCTTATGAATCCGACCATTCATTTAATTCGATGAGCGTTCCTTCTTTTCTATCAAGTAGCCCGACATATCTAGGATACAGCCAAATTATCAAGCTCATACTAACAACCAGTCCGGCAATGCCAACAATTAAGACCATGGATCCTTCTCAGGTAGACCAAACCAACCTTGCTGCTTATCACATGACACTAACCGGCACTAACCTTACTTGCTATCAGCAAGGCAACGGCTGTCCAACTACAGTAAGATTAAAAGAACAGAACGGCCCAACCAAAACTGCCACCCAGTGTTATGACAACGGAAATACTGCCGGCCTAAAAATGGAATGCAATTTTGATCTAACAGGCATGGCAAATGGCATGAAGTACATAGAAGTATCTAATAGTGGCGGAACTTTAAGCATACCATTCTGGGAAAATGCCAACGGAGGGGTTAATGTTGTCCCATAATAAAAACCAGGCCGGATTTACAATAACTGAACTTGTAATGGTTATTTTTACAGTGGCCATCTTGGGCACTGCATTGGTATCGTTCTTTAATGGCAATTTAAATCAATTTTTTAAACTACAAGCCGACGGCCTTGCCTATAGCGAAATAACCCAAAACAGCCAAAGGCTGGCCCGGGTTTTAAGGGCTTAAAATATATTGAAGTTGCCGAGCCAGACAAAATAGTCGGTTATTCATATTTTGCTCCGTCCGAACAGTACACATCAAAGATAACTTATGAACTAGTTAACAATTCAACCATCATGCAGGCTACTATTGTACCAATGACCGCAGACTATCCTTTAGGCAGTTTAGATACCAGTAAAACACGAACTGTTAATGTAATTAATAGTTTTTATAAAAAAACTGGGGTTAATACATTCGAATACCTAGATGCATCAGGCAATATGATTCCTTTTCCAATTGATTCGAATAATATTAATTCAATTAAAAGCATTCGAATTAAACTAAATGTTAAGGGCTATAAAACAAATTCTAGCAATGTTATTAGCAATGAACTGGTCGTAAACCTAAGGAACAGAAAGACCAATCTATGAACAAGCGTCTTAACTTAAATCAAAATTCCGGTTTTATAATTGCTTGGGTAATTTCGCTTATGCTGGCTCTAGCATTTATTATTATGGCAGCGCTAAGCATAATATATTTAAACTTAGGCAATGCAGTTCGGAACAACCAAAGCCAGCTGGCTTTTAACATTGCCGATGCCGGAATTAATTACTACCTTTGGCACCTTAACCATAATTCTATAGATTTTAAAGATGGCAACACCTCAGCTACAGCTATAAGCAACGGAAAATACGCCGGCTATTACGGACCTTTTGAACATAACTACAAAGATGATAATGGAAAAAATGTCGGAAAATTTATCTTGTATATTAAACCAAAAACTGCCGGGTCGACAATTGGCGACATTATTTCAGTTGGAAAAACCAGTGATAACAAAGCAGTTAGAACAATCCAGGCCGATCTTGGAGCCCCATCTTATGCCACTTACGGTCTTGCGACTGCTGGAATGACTTGGTTTGGCGCTAATGAAAGCGCCGACGGTAAAATTCATTCTAATGTTGGTATTAGAATGGATGGGTCAAGCAATTCTGATGTCACTAGTGCAAGGGCAACTTATGTGCCATCGTTTAGCCTTGGTGGCAACGGGTCGACCAGTAGACCGGGCGTGTGGTGTGACAGTTCGGTAACCAGTCCTGTCAATTGTAATACCAGGTCAAAAACAGATTGGAAATACCCGGTGCCCACCATTGATTTCGCAGCTATTGTTGGAGAC
>CAZJDP010000015.1:0-8688 GCA_964544805.1 uncultured Candidatus Saccharibacteria bacterium | reverse complement strand
CAAGATACCATCGTTATTATACTATAAATGATTTCGAATCTTTCAAGAGTTTGATCCCTTGCGAAACGCCTGCTTAACATTTTTTACCCCGACCTGTGGGATAGAAGCCCATCGCTCTAATCCGTCTATCGCTACCGGAGCAAGATACCAACCTTTATTTGGTGCGGGTGGCGGGAGTCTAACCCGCGTCGTCTGCTTGGAAGGCAGAAATAATAAACGTTATACCACACCCGCATAGGCATAAGACTAAAATATTATAACTTAAAAAATATAACAGTCAAAAGGCTAGGCTTATAATTCTTGCAGGGTTTTTATATCGGCTCCAAGTTCTTGCAACCTCTTGGCCAGTGACTCATATCCTCTGTTAATTGAATAAACATTACGCAAGATAGATTTACCTTTTGCTCCAAGCATGGCTGTTAAAATAATTGTTGCCGGCCTGAGAGCGGGCGGGCAAATAACTTCTGCTGCTTTAAAGGTTGTTGGTCCGTCGACCATGACTCGGTGCGGATCAAGCAATCTAATTCTGGCACCAAGCTTATTAAGTTCCGTAAAGTATAAAGCCCTGTCCTCAAAAACCCAATCATGAATTAGCGTTTCACCTTCAGCAAGAGCGGCTATTGGCACAAAAAAAGGTAGGTTGTCTATGTTAATTCCAGGGTAGGGCATGGGGTGAATTTTATCCTCTAAGGCCTTAAGTTTTCGCCATTTATGAGTTTTTATATCAACAAGTTTGGTGAGTTTATTATCGGCCAAGTATTCGTCTGATATTGTGAATTTTAGACCCATTTTTTGCAGCTTTAATATTTCTAGCCTAATAAAGTCGATGGCACATCTTTTTATTTCTATTGCCGAATTGGTAACTGTAGCGGCGGTAATAAATAACATTGCTTCTAAAGGATCTTCGGCCGGACTATAGACAACTCTTTTGTTAACTTTAGAAACTCCGGTAATTTTTAGTGTCGGCGTTCCAATACCTTCAATTTTGACGCCTAGTGTCATTAAGAAGGCGCACAAATCTTGAACCATGTAGTTCGAGGCTGCAAATCTTATTGTGGTAGTGCCCGGAACAAGCGAGGCGGCAATTAAAATATTTTCGGTAGCCGTATCGCTGGCTTCGTACATGGTAATTTCGGCTGGCTTAATGTTGTCGGAAGAAACTATATATTGGCCGCCTGTAGTTTCGATTTTGACACCTAACTGCTCTAAGGCAAACTGATGGGCGGCAATTGTTCTTTTGCCTAAATGGCAACCGCCGGCGTAGGGTAGTGAAAAACTCTTTTTTTTATGGATCAGAGCACCCATAAACATAATTATGCTTCTTGTTTTTTTGGCCGCAATCTCATCGATTTTATCTAATCTTAAGTTATTTGGCGTTTTTATTTCTAGGTCAGTATCTTTTAGCCTTTTAACTGTGACACCTATGCTTTCAAGAACTTCAATCAGCCTATATACTTCTTCAATTTTGGGAACATTTTTTAAGTAGGTTGTTCCATCATTAAGTAAAGATGCAGCTAAAATAGAAACAGCAGCATTTTTTGACGATTTCATTGTTATTGTACCGTTAAGTTCTTTGCCGCCATTTATTTCAAAGCCAAGGTTTTTTGAACCTTCATTAATAGAAACAATGTCCCTGCCAAGGGCGGTTGAGATCCTAGATATTGTTTCTAGGCTTAAGTTCTGTTTGCCTTGTTCAATACGGTTAACTGCAGACTGGCTTGTTTTGAGCCTTTTGGCAAACTCTGCTTGGGTAAGATTTCTTTCTTGTCTTAATTGTGATATTAACTGGCCAATTTTTTGATTCTGGGCATTCATAATGGCTTAATTATATCATATTTGGTAATTTTAGCAATATATTCGAGCAAGGGATATAATAAAAGAATGTTAAAAAATCCTACCCTAAATGGTTTATTACAGGCCGAACAAGCCAGGCAAGAAAACGGCCTAGAACTTATACCTTCCGAAAATTATGTCAGCCAAGATGTGCTTGAAGCACTTGGCAGTGTTTTTACCAACAAATATTCAGAAGGGTATCCGGGTAGAAGGTATTACGGCGGCCAAGAAAATACCGACAAAGTCGAAATATTTGCCATAGAAAATGCTAAAAAGCTGTTTAATGCCGACCATGCCAATGTCCAGCCGCATTCAGGAGCCCAGGCAAACGAAAGCGTCTATCATTCTTGGCTTAATTACGGCGACAAAGTTTTAGCCATGGACCTTAGCCACGGCGGACATTTAACTCATGGCCATCCGGTAACTGTTTTAGCGGGGCAATATCAGTTTATTAGATATCGTTTAAAAGATGTTGAAACTGGTGAGATTGATTATGAACAGTTGGCCCAATTAGCAGAAGAACATAAGCCAAAAATAATAATGGCCGGTTATTCATCTTTCCCAAGGGAACTTAACTATAATAAATTTGTAGAAATTGGCAGGTCTGTAAATGCTTTAATGGTGGCCGATATTGCTCATATTGCCGGCTTAATTGCCGGCGGCGTTTTGGCAAACCCGCTGGATGCCGGTTTTCATGTTATGAGCAGTACGACCCATAAAACTTTAAGAGGGCCTAGGTCTGGCTTAATTCTTAGCCGCGGCATAGCCAGCAATCCACTGGTAAAGCTGGAAAAAATAATTGAAAATATTCCTACCTTAATAGATAGAACGGTCTTCCCCGGGGTTCAAGGCGGCCCGCACATGAATACAATTTTAGCTAAAGCCGTAGCATTTGATGAAGCCCTAAAACCAGATTTTAAAATTTATGCCGAGCAAGTTGTCAAAAATTCAAAAAAACTAGCCGAAGAACTTATGCAAAAAGGCTTTAAACTTGTAACCAACGGTACAGATAACCATTTATTATTAATTGATACCATTACTTCTTTGGGTATGAATGGAGCCGAGGCCGAGCAAGTCTTAGAACAGGTTGGCTTAACGGTTAATAAAAATGTTATTCCAGATGATCCGAACCCGCCATTTACGCCGAGCGGCATTAGATTGGGCACGCCTGCCATAACTACACGGGGCATGCAAACAGACCAAATGGCTATACTAGCCGAAATAATTTATCAGGCGCTTAAAAACAAAGCTAATCCGGCAGAGCTACAGAAACTTCAGTCAAAAGTCAAAGAATTAGCCAATCAATTTCCTTTGCCAAGTTAAATTTATTTTAGATCTTTAGCTTTTACCTTAAGGTGCCGACGGATTTTACCGATAGCAGAACTGGTGACGCAGTATTCTAGCCATTTATCAGAAGGCTGCGATTTTTTATTGGTAATTATTTCAACAATGTCTCCGCTGCTTAGTAGAGTTTTTAGCCCAACATATTTACCATTTATTTTTCCACCGGTGCTGTGGCTGCCTATATCTGTATGAACTGCATAAGCAAAATCTAAAACCGATGCACCATTTGGTAGGTCAATAACATCACCCCGCGGGGTAAAAACAAATATTCTATCTTGAAAAAAGTCAGTTCTGAGCCTTTTGTAATAGGTGGCTGCTTGAAGATCCTTGTCTTGGAATTCTCTAAGTTGCTCTATCCAGGCAAAACTTTCTTTATTAGGCCCCTTTTGCAAATGGCTATTTTTATAAGCATGGTGCGAGGCTACGCCAGATTCGTTAAATTCGTGCATTTCTTTAGTTCTTATTTGTATTTCTACAATCATTCCATCACCGGTAAAAATTGCCGTGTGCAGGCTTTGGTAGCCATTTGGTTTGGGAACGGCAATATAATCTTTAACCCTGCCAGGAACAGGCCTCCATTTATTATGGATAATGCCTAATGCTTGGTAACAATCTGCAACGCTTTCTAGAACAACCCTTATGGCAATCAAATCAAATATTTCATCTATTATCCAGTTTTTTCTTTCCAGTTTCTTATAAAGACTGTAAAGCCCTTTGACCCTTTTATTTATTATGGGCGAGTAGCCAAATTTGGTATAAAGCTCCGAAGATATTGATCGGTACATTTTTTTAATTGATTCATCGGCTTTTTTAAGCTGAGCAGACATTATTTTTTTTGTTCTTTCATATTCGTTTGGGTAGGCATACGGAAAAGCAAGGTCATTTAAAATTGTTACCAGTTTACCCATGCCCAGCCGCGAGGCCAGGGGAGCGTAAATCATAATACTTTCCAGGGCAATTCTCTGTTGTTTTTCTGGGGGCAGATACTTTAAAGTTTCTAAATTATGCCAACGGTCTGCCAGCTTTAAAATCACCACTCTTACATCTTGGGCTATAGACACAAAAAACTTCCTGAGCGATTCTACATGCCGTTCGTTGCCTTGGTATTTAAGCTTGCCCAGCTTGCTGACGCCTTCTACTAATTTTGCTATGTCTTTGCCGAATTTTACTTCAATGTCTTTAATGTGAACTGTGGTATCTTCAATAGTATCGTGTAATAAGGCGGCGCAAATAAGCGTTTTATCCATGCCAATTTCTGCCACATGTATTGCTACCGGCATACAGTGTCCTGCAAAATAACTTTCGCCACTGGCTCTTTTTTGGCCTTTATGAGCTTCTTTGGCAAAATCAAATGCCTCAGAAATAACCTCAATGTCATGGGTGTTGAGTTCATTATTAATTTTGCGGACTTCCTCTAAAAATTTTTGCTTAGTCATTGTAAATAATCTCTGGTTCGACTGATATTTTAATACCGTATTTTGCTTCTACCGCAGTTTGAATATAATTTATTGTTGCTTGCAACTGCTTGAAAGACGAAGCGCTTCTATTTACTAGCACTAAAGCTTGCTTAGAATATACTTCAATGCCGTTAAGAACTTGTCCTTTTAAACTTAAATTATCAATTAACCAGCCGGCAGGAATTTTATAACTGCCGCCTTTAAGTTCATAAAAAGGTGCTTCTGGGTATTTTTTTATAAAATCATCAAATTGCTTTTGTTCAACTACTGGGTTTTTAAAAAACGAGCCAGTATTTGGTTCTTGCTTAGGATTTGGTAATTTTGCTTGCCTAATTGATATTATTTTTTCTCTAACAATAGCCGGGGTAATAAGTTTTTCGTCTTTAAGCTCTTGCTGGACAGCAGGATAATTAGGCGGGGCATAGTTAGCAGGGTTATATTTTTTAAGCCCAAGAGTAACTTCTAGAATTTGGTATTTACCATGTTCTTTTTCTTTAAAAATACTGTTCCTGTAGGAAAATTCACAAGCATCTTTGTAAATTTTTTCAACCTTACAAATATCATTATTGAGAACTTTAACAAACAGCAAGGTATCTTTAATTTCTTGTCCGTAAGCGCCTATGTTGTTTACAGGTGCTCCGCCGACGGTTCCGGGCACTAAAGAAAGGGCTTCAATACCGATTAAATTATTATCTACACTAGCTTTTACAATTGAATCCCAGCTTGAGCCGGATTTTGCAATAACTTGTTCATTATTGACCGTGTAACCACTGTATTCGTTAACAACAACTAAGCCGTTAAATCCAAGGTCGGTAAAAATAATGTTAGTACCATGGCCAATTGTTATAATTTTTAAATTATTATTTTTGGCAAAAATAGCTGCTTCTACAAAATCTTTTTCTGTTTTGGCATGACACAAATACTTAGCTTTGCCACCAAGCTTCATGCTTGAATATTCAGATAATATTTGATTTTTCAGAAATTCCATCTACCTACTAATATACTCTTATAACTGATATAATATAAAACAATGAGTGACAATAAAAGCAAGACACCATTTTTTGATTTTGGCCAGACTATTAAGAACTTAAGAGTTGAAGCTAATGAATCGACTAGCGATGTAGCTGGGGCTATAGAATTAGATACAAAAACAATCAATGAAATTGAAGCCGGAATTTACCAGCCTAGCGAAGATATAGTACTACTTTTAATATCCCATTTTGGTCTTAAAGACAATGAAGCAAGTTCAGTCTGGAAATTGGCTGGATACGACCAAACCCTAACTGGCAGAATAACCGAACAAAATCACGATGATGCAGTTAAATTTGATTATTCACGCCAAGACGACAATCCTGTTGTTTACACCGATATTGTTCAGGTTAATGCTAATCGTTATGGTGTGGTTATTAATTTTTTGCAAAGTTATCCGGGCACAACGAACTCAATGGCTGTCGCTAAAGTTGGAATGAGCCATGAACATGCCAAAAGTATGCTTTCTGTACTAGAAAGCACTTTAAATGCAATTAACCAAGAAAACAAGCAGAAAGATCAAAAAAAGAATTAAATAGCAAAAATTAAAAAAACTCCTTAAAAATAAAAAGGAGTTTTTGTCTGGCGGAGAGAGTGGGATTCGAACCCACGGTACCGTTGCCGGCACGACGGTTTTCAAGACCGTTTCCTTCAACCACTCGGACACCTCTCCAGTCGTGAATAGTATACATAAAAAGTTATTGTAAATGAAGACGCGCAGATAATATATAATTTTTTTATGACAAGAGACGAAAAAATAATTAAAAATACCAGAAATTTTGTAAAAAAATTATTATTAGATGAACCGACTGGGCATGATTGGTGGCATGCTTTAAGAGTTAGTAATAATGCGAGGAATATAAACCAAGTCGAAAAAGGAAACTGGTTGGTTATTGAACTTGCATCACTCCTGCATGATGTAGGGGATAGAAAAGTAATTAAGCAACAGCAAGACGATTATTCTATAGCAGAAAATTTCTTAAAAACCGAAGGCTTATCGACTAATTTAATTGATGAAGTTATGTATATTATAAAAAATATGTCATTCAGTAAATCACTTGATTCGAAAAAAATAATTAAAAACCGTGAATTAATGATTGTTCAGGATGCAGATAGACTTGATGCTCTTGGAGCTATAGGCATCGCTAGAACTTTCGCGTACGGAGGAAGCGTAAATCAAGTCATTTACAATCCTGATCTTAAACCATTAAAAAAAATGTCAGCAACTACCTACAAAAACCATACAACAACTAGCTATAATCATTTAGAAGAAAAGTTATTTTTATTGAGTAAAATGATAAATACAGAAACCGCCAAAGAAATTGCAAAAGATAGAGAAAAATTCATGAAACACTACACGAAAAGATTTTTAGAAGAGTGGAACGGTCTAAAATAAGAAACAAGGTTTAAAAAATTGGTACAGCATTATTGCAGAGGTTAGAACTGCGCTAGTTGCTCGCTGATTGGTTTCGTGCCATCAATAATAATGTCAGCAAAGGACTTTGGATCGTCTCTTTTGATGTATGCCTCTTCTTTTTCATACCAGACTTGCCACATGCTTTTTATTTCATCATCGGACTTGCCGTCCTGGCCCTTGTCTCTTTCAGAACCCCGTTGCAAGCAAATACCAATTGGCGTATCCACGAAAATGCCAAGAGATATAAAGGGTCTAAATTCTTTTCGTAGAGCTGTAACACCTTCCAAAATCATTATTTTAGTAACGGGCTGACCAATTACCGGCTCTGGATTATGTGTTTCCCACCATTTTGACCTGGGATAGCTGAGGGTTAAGTTGCCATTCTTGATTGGATCAAAAACTCGTTTGATTACTAAAGGCCACCAATTTTCAGGGTTTTCCCAACCCGCAAAATCATCTGTGTGAATTATTTCTGCTCCAAGCTGTTTTGAGAGAAAATCAGCTGCCGTAGATTTGCCCGAACCACCGTGGCCATCAACGGCTATAAAAGATGTGTTACCAACTTTTGGCAATAAACTGGAAAAACTCATATTCATATTCTAACAAACAAAAACCCACTGTTAAATTGAGTCTAAGCACAAGCGAATTGGTGCACCGGAAGGGATAACTCAGAAACAAATCGGTGCGCCGAGTAAACTCGGGCATCCTACTTGTTAGCGAACCGCCTGCAGGGGTTCGTGATTCGCATTCGCGAATCTACCAATGAAATAACCGCTATCAAGTAGCGGGGATTTCATTGGTACACCCGGAGGGATTCGAACCCCCGACCCTCTGTTCCGAAGACAGATGCTCTAATCCGCTGAGCTACGGGTGCAAAACAAATGATATTATAACAGATTAAATTATCTTTTTTTCTTCTTTAATTGCTTTTCTTTCTATATTTTTGAGTGATCGTCTTTTGAGTAGCATAGATGCAAAGGCGCTAAACAGCCCGATTCCAATAATAATTACAAATGTTGCACCTATTTTTCCAGCATCTGTTTTTGGCGTAAAATCGCCATAACCTACTGTGGCTACAGTAACAATTGTGAAGTAATAAGAATCTAACCAATCCCAGCCTTCGACTATGTGAAAAAATATTGTACTAATTGTAATTAAAGACAGTAGAGCCAGTACAATTAGGCCAAATTGTGCGGTTTGGCTCTGCAGCTCAGCTACTTGCTCGGTTTTTTTATTATCATTATTCATTACAATTACTTTATCATCATTATTTTTTGTTATCTACTGAATTAATTTCACCTTTGATAAGCATATAAAAAAGAGCGCCTGGGACTTTTTTAAAAGGCAGGCTTTTTATTAATTTAGTTACAGTTTTTCCGGTCATAAAAAACCCTACAACGCCTATTAAAGTTTGAATTCCCATTATTAAAGCTGTTAGCACAGATATTTTGATACCTGTTTTTTCAGAAAGTGGGGTAGCTAAAGTCCAAAATGGTATCCACCACAAAATAACTAAAAAAATACCGGTTCGAAATTTTGCTGAATCGCTCTTAACTGACATATTAGAAAACATTGTAACATTTGGCAGTTATTCTACTGTTTTATATC